>JBMCWS010000001.1:0-72229 GCA_048621375.1 Pseudomonadota bacterium
GGCACAACCTGCTGTACTGGAGCTTCGGCGACTACGTGGGGCTCGGAGCCGGCGCCCACGGCAAGCGCACCCGCGTGCGCCGCGGCGCCTTCGCCATCGAGCGCACCCGCAAGGCCTCGCAGCCCCGCCGCTATCTGCGTGCCCCGGAGGATACCGAGCACGTTCGGGTGACCGCGGATGAAGTGACCTTCGAGTTCATGATGAACGCCCTGCGGCTCGCGGACGGGGTGCCCTGGGAGACCTTCGAGGCACGTACCGGCCAGCCTCCGGACGTGCTCGCCGGGAGGTGGCGGTCACTGGCCGATGCCGGCCTGGTCCGGGAGGAGCGCCTCGCCACCACCGCCCACGGCTATCGCTATCTGGACTCGGTGCTCGAGCGCTTCCTCTGATAGCGCAGATCCCACACCCGGTGCCCGCGGGCCAGGCCCCGGCTCTCGAAGCGGGTACGGGGCCGCGCCGGCGCCGTCTCGCGTTCCTGGCGGATCAGTGACGGCTCAGCGTCGAGCACCTCGACGATCCACTCGGCGTACGGCTCCCAGTCGGTGGCGACCCACAGCAGGGCTCCGGGCCGCAGCCGCTCGGCCAGGGTCGCGACGAACGGCGACTGGATGAGCCGCCGTTTGTGGTGTCGCTTCTTGGGCCACGGGTCGGGAAAGAAGATCCGCACCTCGTCTAGGCTCTCCGGCGGCAATCGGGCCTCGACGAGCTGCTCCGCCGGCCCTTCCACCAGGCGCACGTTCTCCAGCGCCTCGCGCTCGATGCCGAGCAGGGCGGAACCCACGCCCGGCTGATACACCTCGACGCCGAGCAGATTCCAGTCGGGGCGCTCCCTGGCCCATTCCAGCAGCGCCTGGCCCATGCCGTAGCCGATCTCTAGCCCCAGCGGCGCGCTCCGCCCGAAGGCCCGCACCGGATCCAGAGGCCCGTCGCCCGACTCGAGACAATAGCGCTCCGAGAGCGTCTCGAGGGCGCGGGCCTGGGCACGGGTCATACGCCCGCGCCGGCGCACGTAGGTGCGCGGGCCGATCACGAGACCGGGAAACGCAGCGCCGCCCAGGCCAGGGCCAGCCAGCCGGCAATGAAAGCCAACCCGCCCAGCGGCGTGACCGGCCCCAGGAGGCGGACGACGCTCGAGCCTCCGCCGGGCGCGGTGGCGTTCAACGCCAGCGCGTACAGACTGCCCGAGAACGCCAGCACGCCGGCGACGAAACACCAACCCGCCAGCGCCAGGGCACCTCGAGCCGGACCATCCACACCGGCGGTACGCATCCACACGGCCACCGCCAGCAGCGCCAGGGTATGAAAGAGGTGATACGAAACGGCAGTACGCCAGGTCTCGAGCCCGGCGGCACCGAGGCGGGACTCGAGCCCGTGCGCGCCGAAGGCCCCGAGCGCCACGCCCGACGCCCCGTAGATCGCGGCGACGACTCCGAAGACCTGGGCCGACGTCACCGGCTCAGGCGGCCACGGCGGCCTGCAGCTTCTTCAGCGCATTCTTCTCGATCTGGCGGATGCGCTCCGCGGAGACGTCGTAGCGCGCCGCCAGATCGTGCAGGGTCAGCTTGTCGTCGCCCAGCCAGCGGCTCTGGATGATGTCGCGGCTGCGCTCGTCGAGCTGCGAGAGCGCGCGACCGAGCTTCTCGCTGGCAGAGAGCTGCCAGTCTTCCTCGGCCACCACATCCTCCGGGTTGCCGCCCTCGTACTCCAAAAACTGCGCCGGAGCGAGCATGTGACCGCCGGGGCTGTCGTCATCGTCGGTGTAGCCGTCGAACGACATGTCGCTGGCCGCCATCCGGCCCTCCATGCGCGCCACCTCGTCCTCGGAGACCCCCAGCTCGCGGGCCATGGTGCGGGTCTCGTCCCGGGTCAGCCAGGCCAGACGCTGCTTGCTGCTGCGCAGGTTGAAGAACAACTTGCGCTGCGCCTTCGTGGTGGCGACTTTGACGATGCGCCAGTTGCGGAGAATGAACTCGTGCATCTCCGCCTTGATCCAGTGCACGGCGAAGGAGATCAGCCGCACCCCGACCTCGGGGTTGAACCGTTTCACGGCCTTCATGAGCCCGACGTTGCCTTCCTGGATCAGGTCGGCCTGGGGCAGTCCGTACCCCTGGTACGAGCGTGCCAGATGAACCACGAATCGCAGATGCGCGAGCACCAGCTCCCGGGCCGCCTGCAGATCGTTCTCGTAATAGAAGCGTTCCGCCAGCGACTGCTCCTCTTCCGCCGTCAGCACCGGAATGGCGCCGACCGTACGCACGTAAGCCTCGAGATCGCGGCCGGGCGAAAGGTCGTTGAGCGAGAGCACATTCGCGGTCATGTGATACCTCCGGTAACACTTGGACAAGGGAGTTTAGCACTCATTTTTTGAGACTGCTAACACCTGCGGGGAGTTCCACGCAGGCCTGCGGGGAGTTCCCTGCCCGGGCCCGGCCACGCAGCCTCACTCGATCTCCAGGTCCGACAAACGCTGGCGCGCAGCCAGCAACGCACCCGAGACCCCGAGCACGGCGGCTACTGCAAACAGCGCGCCGATGAACGCGAGATCGAATCCCTCCAGCACCAGCTTCTGGCCGTAACTGCCCAGCAGATCCGAGAGCGGCGCCTCGATGATCACCAGGCACAGGCTGATGAGCATCGCGGCCACCAGCCCGCCGCCCAGGCCGTACACCGCCCCGTAATAGAGAAAGGGCCGGCGGATCTGCGCATCGGTGGCCCCCACCAGCTTCAGAACCCGGAGCTCCTCGAGGCGCGCTTCGATGGCCAGTCGCACCGAGGTGGCGGTGATGAGCACGGCACCGAGGCCGAACAGACCCGCGAGCATCATGCCCAGGCGGTTCACCACCCGGGTCATGTCGGTGACCCGTTCCAGCCAGGTCCGCTCCACCACCACGTCCTCCACCGCGTCGGAGCCCCGCGCCACCGCCGCCGCACGCTCGAGGTCCACGGGCGATGCGCCCTCCGCCAGGGTCGCGCGCAGCGACGCGGGCAGGGGATTCTCATCCAGCAGCGCCAGGGCGTCGTCCAGCTCGACGTAGCCCTGAAACTCCGCCAGAGCTTCGTCGCTGGAGATCACGTCGACCGCCGCCACGGCGGACTCCTGCTCCAGCCGTTTTGCGAGCGCGTCCACGGTCGCCGCCGCCGCATCGACCTCGAAATAGACGGACAGCCCCGGGCGCCCCTCCCACGCACCGGTCATGGCGGCGAGGTTCACCTGCAACAGGTACAGCCCGGCGGGCAGCGCCAGGGCGATCCCCACCAGCACCCAGACCAGCAGGCTGGTGCCCAGGCGCTCGGCGATGAAATGGAACGTCTCGCGGGCGATCCGCGCGTGGTCTCGCACGCCGGCCAGCAAGCCCGCGCGCTGGCGGGGCCAGGGCTCGCGCAGGCGCCTAGTCCGGGCCATGCACGCCTGCCTCCGCCACGGCGGCGGGGTCCGCCTCCGCGCCACTGTCGGCGCCGTCACGGTCTCCGACCATGGCGCCGTTGGAAAGCTCCACGATGCGCATGCCCATGGACTCGATGAGATCGCGGTCGTGGCTGGCGACGATCACCGTCGTTCCCACCTGATGGAACTGCCGGAACACCTGCATGATGTCCCGGGACAGCTCCGGGTCGAGGTTGCCGGTGGGCTCGTCCGCCAGCAGGATCTTCGGGCGGTTCACCACCGCCCGGGCGATACCCACCCGCTGCTGCTCGCCGGTGGAAAGGTGGCGGGGCAGCAGGCGTTCCTTGCCGAGGAGGGCGACCCGCGACAGCGCGCCGCGAACCCGGCGGGCCACGTCGCGCTCCCGCAACCCGGTGACCCGCAACGGCAGGGCCACGTTGTGGAAAACGCTGCGCTGGGGCAGCAGATGATGATCCTGGAACACCGCGCCGAGATGCTGGCGGTAGTACGCCAGCCGCGCGGGCGCCAGCTGACTGACGTTGACGCCGTTCACCAGGATCTGCCCCCGGGTAGGGCGGTCGAGACACAGCAGTAGCTTCAGGAAGGTGCTCTTGCCGGCCCCGGAGTGTCCGGTGAGAAACGACATGGAGCCCGCCTCGAAGCTGGCGGTGAGCTCCTTCAAGGCTTCCTGACCGTTGTCGAAGCGTTTCGTGACCTGATGGAACTCGATCTGACCCACGCCGCCGCCGGCCCCGTCAATCCTGCGCCAGCAAGGCGTCGACGAACTCGTCGGCGGAGAACGGCTTGAGATCGTCCACGCCCTCGCCGATACCGATGAAGTACACGGGCTTGGCGATCTGCCGGGCAATGGCGAACAGCACCCCGGCCTTGGCAGTGCCGTCCAGCTTGGTGATCACCAGACCGCTCACCCCGACGGCGGCATCGAACTCGCGCACCTGAGAGAGGGCGTTCTGGCCGATCCCGGCATCCAGCACCAGCAGCACCTGGTGGGGCGCACCCTCGTCCTGGCGCTGCACCACCCGCTTCACCTTGCGCAGCTCGTCCATCAGGTTGGTCTTCGCCTGCAGCCGTCCCGCGGTGTCGGCGAGCACCACGTCCGCACCCCGGGAGCGGGCCGCCTCCACCGCGTCGAAGACCACCGAGGCGCTGTCCGCGCCCTGACGCTGGGCGATCACCGGCACGCCGTTGCGCTCGCCCCAGCCCTGGAGCTGCTCCACGGCGGCGGCGCGGAACGTGTCCCCGGCGGCCATCACCACGGAGTGCCCCTCCGCCGCCAGCATCCGCGCCATCTTGCCGATCGTGGTGGTCTTGCCCACGCCGTTGACGCCGACGAACAGCACGACGAAGGGGCGGGTGGTGGCGGGAATCTCGAACGGACGGCTCAGGGGCGCCAGCTCATCCTTGAGGAGTTGCGCCAGGGCGCCATGCAGCGCCACCGTATCGTTCAGCTCCCGGCGTTTCACCCGCCCGGCCAGCTCGTCGATGATCTCGCGGGTGGTGTCCGTGCCGACGTCGGTCACGAGCAGCGAGGTCTCGAGCTCCTCCATGACGCTGTCGTCGACTTCCTTGGCCCCCAGCAGCAGATTGCCCACGCCCTCGGCGAGCTGGCCCCGGGTCTTCTTCAGACTGCTCTTCAGTCGCCGCCAGATGCCTCTGCCATTGCCGCTGTCCTGTTCTGCGTCGCTCACTGCTTTCCTTTCGAGTTCGTTCGCACTGTGCGTTGCGGCCTTGCCGACGACCGGGGGGTGTCGCAACATGACGGCTCCCTCACCGCCGGAACACGGGACCCCCGACCTTCCATGGCCAGCTTCCAGGTGCGCATTATCGGCGGTAAGTGGAAAGGGCGAAAGCTCGTGTTTCCCGATCAACGCGGGCTCCGGCCCACCCTGGGCCGCGCCCGCGAGACCATTTTCAACTGGCTGCAGGGCGAGCTGGAAGGCCGCCACTGCCTCGACCTCTTCGCCGGCAGCGGGGCCCTGGGCTTCGAAGCGCTGTCCCGCGGCGCGGCCAGCGTCACCTTCGTGGAAAGCCACCGGGGCACCGCGCGCGCCCTCCGGGCCAATGCCGACCGGCTCGGCGCCGACGGCGCCACCGTGATCACCGGGCGGGCGGAACGAGTGCTGCGGCGCTGCTCCCGGACTTGGGAGGTGATTTTCGTCGACCCGCCGTTCGCGACCACCGCCACCGCAGCCGCGCTGGCCGCCGTGCGCGAAGCGGAAGCGCTGGCCCCGGGCGGGCTGGTATACGCGGAAGCCCCCCGAGGCGAGCCGCTGGCCGGCGACGACTGGGAGCTGATCAAGCACGCCCGCACCGGTGAGACCCATTTCGGGCTGCTTGCCCTCCCGTGACCGCGCGGCTACCATCCGGCGGTCTTCGGGGGAGCCGTATATGCGAGTCGTAGTCTACCCAGGGTCGTTCAACCCCATCACCAACGGACACGTGGATCTGGTGAAACGCGCCCTGCACCTGTTCGATCACGTGGTGGTGGCCATCGGCACCTCGGCGCAGAAGGACCCCAAGGTGGACCTGAAGGACCGCATCGACCTCTGCAGGGAAGTCCTGACGGACTTCGGCGACAGCGTCTCGGTGGAAGGCTTCAACACCCTCCTGGTGGACTACGTGCGCAGCAAGAACAGCCAGTTCATCCTGCGCGGGCTGCGGACCGTCACCGACTTCGACTACGAGTTCCAGATGGCGGAGATGAACCAGTCCCTCGACCCCGGCGTGGAATACGTGTTTCTGCCTACCTCGAAGGAATGCTCGTTCATCTCGTCCACGCTGGTGCGGGAGATCGCGGCGCTCGGCGGCGACATCTCCCAGTTCGTGCATCCCGCCGTGGTGCAGGCCTACGGCAGCCGC
Organism: Pseudomonadota bacterium; assembly: GCA_048621375.1. Classification (GTDB taxonomy): domain Bacteria; phylum Pseudomonadota; class Gammaproteobacteria; order Pseudomonadales; family Azotimanducaceae; genus UBA7803. The sequence goes on from JBMCWS010000001.1 coordinate 6,266, forward strand.
CGCTGACGACAGCGGGCGCGGCGGCTAGTACGGCTCCCGTGGGTCGTGATGGCGCCCCGCGGACCGGCAGCCCAGGCACCGCACGAACGTCTCCCTGGCCGGACCCGCCACCAGCGTCTCGGCCGCCTGATCCACGTTGCCGCCGGCGGCGCTGAACGGCAGGCTCGCCACGAACGCCACGGCCCCCAGGGTCGTCACCACCACGCCCGCGGGCCGGGCGATGAGCAGATCCGCGGCCATCTCGGTGGCCGCGGGGTCGTCCTCGGGAGCCGCGTACGTCGGCGCCGCCACCGCGCCGAGCAGACACGCCCACAGAAGCGTTCGCCCGAAACGTCTCATGATCATGCTTGGCTCTCGCGTTCTACGTTGGCTTGGATAGCCGCACTGTAGCACTCGACTGGTGCGAATCCTTGGGCGCGTTGGCAATTCGGACAAAAAACCGTCGCCCGCTGGCCCAGCCGCACCGCCGAGAGGACGGTGCCACAGACTCTGCAGGGCGCACCGGCCCGGCCGTAGACGTACAGGGACTGACGAAAGTAGCCGGGCTGCCCGTCGGCGCTGACGAAATCCCGCAGGGTCGTGCCCCCCTGCTCGATGGCCTGGCGGAGGACGCGGGTCACCGCGGCGGCCAGGCGGTCGTAGCTCGCCCGCGTCACGCGCGGCGCCCGCAGGGTGGGGCGGATGCCCGCCAAAAACAGCGCCTCGTTGGCGTAGATGTTGCCGATTCCGACGACGACCCGGGCGTCCATGAGCAGGGTCTTCACCGCGACCCGGCGGCCGCGGGCCGCCCGCTTCAGATACGCGCCGGTGAAGGCCTCGGAGAGCGGCTCCACCCCCAGGGCCGCCAGCAGGCGATGCTCGCCGTCCGTCCCGGTGTGCCAGTGGAGGCTGCCGAAGCGGCGGGGGTCGTTGTAACGCAGCGCGGCGCCGGAATCGAGCTCCAGGTCGACGTGGTCGTGCCTCACCGCCGGTGTCCCCGCGGCCACGATCCGCAGGCTGCCGGACATGCCCAGATGCAGGATCAACGTCCCCGTCTCCATGCGGATGAGCAGGTACTTGGCGCGCCGCTCCACCGCGCGCACCCGCTGGCCGCGCAGCGCCTCCGGAAGTGCCACCGGCCAGCGCAACGCCGGGTTGCGCACCCGCCAGCCGCGCACACGGCGACCCACGAGATGCGGCTCTACACCGCGGCGGGTGGTTTCTACCTCTGGAAGCTCCGGCACACTCGTGGTCCGGATCGGAACGGGCACCGCGGACGGCCGGGGGAGGCCGCCCGAGCGGGGTGCATCACTTGATCTTCGCTTCGGTGTAGATCACATGCTTGCGAACCACCGGATCGTACTTCTTGAACTCCAGCTTGTCCGGCGTGTTCCGCTTGTTCTTGTCGGTGGTGTAGTAGTGGCCGGTGCCCGCGCTCGAGACCAGTTTGATTTTGTCACGCATGGTGCTCTGCTCGCTTGATGCTCGTGGTCAGACCCGATCGCCGCGGCGGCGGATGTCGGCGAGCACCTCCTCGATGCCCTTCTTGTCGATGATCCGCATCCCTTTGGAAGACACGCGCAGGCGTACGAAACGCTGCTCGCTTTCCACCCAGAACCGGTGAACGTGCAGATTCGGCGAAAACCGGCGCCGGGTCTTGTTTTGCGCGTGGCTCACGTTGTTCCCGGTCAGCGGACGCTTGCCGGTCACCTGACAGACTTGAGACATGGCTCGGGGTCCGAAAAAAATGAGGCGCGTTTATAGCAGAGCCGGTGCCCGCCGGCAAGCGGCGGCGCTGGCTCTGCCGCCGTCGGCGAACGGCTCACGGCGGAAGCTACAGCAGACCCCGTTCCGCCAAGGACACGGTAGTGCCGTGGCCGACGACCACGTGGTCGATCACGCGGACGTCGATCTGCATGAGCAGCATGCGCAGCTCCTCGGTGAGACGGAGATCGCTGGGGCTCGGCTCCGGATTGCCGGAGGGATGGTTGTGGGCGAGCACCACGGCAGCGGCGTTGTGCGCCAGCGCCTGCTTGAGCACCTCCCGCGGATGCACACTGGCGCGGTCCACCGAGCCGAGAAACAACGCCTCGAAACCGATGAGCCGGTGGCGGGTATCGAGGAACAGGCACGCGAACACCTCGCGCTCGTATCCGGTGAGCTTGTGCTGCAGGTAACGGCGCACCGCCCGGGTATCGCTGAGCAGGGGACGGTCGGCGATGCCGGCCTCGGCGTTGCGCTCCCCCAGGGCGAGAACGGCCTTGAGCAGGGCGATTCGCGCCGGGCCGAGACCGCGCACCGCCGCGAGGCGCCGGGGCGATGCCCGCAGCAGCGGTCGCAGCCCGCCGAAGGCGTCGAGCAGGTGACGAGCGAAGCCGAGCACGTCGTGGCGCCCGTCGCCCGTCCCCAGGCACACGGCGACGAGCTCGGCGTCGCTCAGGGCGTCGGCGCCCGCCTTCAGCAGCCGCTCGCGGGGCCGCTCCCCTTTCGGCCACTCCGGCACACTCGGAACTGCTGCCATCGCCACCTCCGGCTCCCGCCGCGCCGCCGCTCGCCGCGTAGTGGCGGCGCGGCCATGATGGTAAGGTTGCCTGCTACCCGTGCCAGGGAGCTCACATGACTCAGGGGATCCCCGACGAGCCGGCGCAACCCCTCGCGCACCGTCGCATCATAGTGGGGGTCAGTGGCGGCATCGCAGCCTACAAGACGCCCATCCTCGTGCGACGATTGCGCGAAGCCGGTGCAGACGTTCAGGTGGTCACCACCCGGGGCGCGGAGCACTTCGTCACCACCACCGCGCTGCAGGCGGTCTCCGGGCATCCGGTCCGTAACGACCTGTGGGACCCCCACGCCGAGGCCGCCATGGGTCACATCGAGCTCGCGCGCTGGCCCGACCTCATCGTGGTGGCTCCGGCAACCGCCGACCTGCTGGCCCGGCTCGCCAGCGGACGCGCCGACGATCTGCTGTGCACCCTGCGGCTGGCCAGCCGGGCGCCCGTGCTGCTGGCGCCGGCAATGAACGTGGCCATGTGGGAGCACCCGGCGACCCAGCGAAACCTGCGCCAGCTCGAGACGGACGGCTGCCGGATCAGCGGCCCCGATGCCGGCCCCATGGCCTGCGGCGAATACGGGCCCGGCCGCATGGTGGAACCCGAGGCGCTGCTGGACGCGGTGATCGGCGAGCTCGCCGACCCGCGCCTGAATCCGCTCGAGGGCCGCCGGCTCCTGATCACCGCCGGCCCCACCCGCGAAGCCGTCGACCCGGTGCGCTACATCAGCAACCGCAGCTCCGGCAAGCAGGGCTACGCGCTGGCCGCCGCCGCCCGGGCCGCCGGCGCAGCGGTGACCCTGGTCAGCGGCCCGGTGGACCTGCCGGCCCCGCCCGGCGTGGACCGGGTGTCCGTGACCGCGGCGCAGGAAATGCACGAGGCGGTAATGGCCCGGGTGGATCGCTGCGACGTGTTCATCGGCGTGGCCGCCGTGGCCGACTTCCGTCCGGTGAGCGCCGCGGCACAGAAGATCAAGAAGAAGCCGGACGCGCCACGGGAAATGTCACTGTCCCTGGTCGAGAATCCGGATATCATCGCCGCCGTGGCCGCGCACCCCCGGCGCCCCTTCGTGGTGGGGTTCGCCGCCGAGACGGAGCATGCCCTCGAGCACGCCCGAGCGAAGCGGGAGCGCAAGCAGCTCGACATGGTGGTGGTCAACGACGTCTCCGATCCGGGGATCGGCTTCAACAGCGACGAGAACCGGGTCACCATGATCTGGGACGGCGGCGAGCGCCGTCTGCCGCAGTCGGGCAAGGCGGCGGTATCGCGGGAAATCCTCGCGGCCGTGGCCGAGCGCCTCTCCGCCGGGAACGCCGCAGACGGGAGCGGCTCGTGACGCCGCGGGCGCTGGATCGAGCGCACACGCGCCACTACCATGCATCGAGCGATTGAAGGACCGAGCTTTGGACGCCGCGAGTCACGACAGCGCCCCCGCAAGCATCGCGCGTTCCCGCCGCGGCCTGCTGCGCGGCGGGATCTGGAACACGGCTGTGCTCATCATCGCGCTCGGCGCCGGCGGTCTCGCCATCTCCGCCGGGGTCGTCTGGCATCAGGTGGTGGACGGCGCCAACCGCGCCCACGACACGGCACTGGCCGACGCTGCCGCCGACCGGATCGCCGCGGTGGCGAACGGCCGCATCTCCGAGCTGCGCGGCCGCATGGCCGCGCTCGCGGAAGCCAGCATCACCCGCGAGGCGCTTGCGAGCGGCGACACCGATCACATCACCGCCGCATCCGGCGAGCTCACGGAGGCGCTGACCCATGCCGAGCGGGTAGCGTTGATCCCGCCCGGCAGCGCGGACGTGGATCTCGACGCCGCGGTGCCCATTTCCTGGGCCGCCCGGGAGCTGATTCAGCGCGCCGAAACGCAGCCGTTGGTCGGCCCGGAAGGGGTAGTGCTCGACGATCAGCGGGCGCGCTTCTACGCCGCCCACCGGGTGAGCGACGGCGAGGCGCTGCTCGGTGTGGTGTTCGTGGCGTGGTCCCACGACTTCTTCGCGGCGCCGCTGCAGGCCGTCGCCGCCGATACCGGAACCGCGCGCCTGGTCCAGGAGTTCGAGGGTGATCCCGTGGCGCTGCTGACGCTGGGCGAGGCACCGGCCGGTGCACAGCCGGCCGGTGCGCCGCAGCGCCGCTCACGTGCGCTCGACGCGCCCCATTGGACCCTGACGTTGAAGCCGCAGCCGGCGCCGGCAGCCGTGGCCGCCATGGGGCCGGTGATCTCCGCGCTGGCGGTGGCGCTGGCATTGCTGCTCGCCGGGGTGATGCTGGGCTTCTCCAGACTTTCCCGCACCCTGAGCGCGGACGTCAATCTGCTCATCGAGCATACGGGCAACCTTCTGCGCGGACGCCGGCCGTCCGCTCAGCGCTACGCGCTGCCCGTATTCGAGGACGTGGAACAGGAGATCGCGCGCATGAGCCGGCACACGAGCGACCCTGCCGGCAGCGCGGCGCCGCGGGCGGCCCCGGCCCCGGCCGGCGCAAACGCCGCTCCCGCCGACGCGCAGCCCCGAACAGACAACGAGGAATCAGCCATGACGGACCAGGAACACGACGGCGGCAGTGACGACGATTTCCTCGACGTGCGCCCGAGCGATGCGGGCGAACCCGCGCCGGCGGCCCCGGGCGCCATTGCGCTCGAGCCGGAGATCTTCCGCTCCTACGACATCCGCGGGATCACCACCAGCAACCTCACCGAGGACGTGGTCTACTGGATCGGACGCGCATTCGCCGCCGAAGCGGCCGACTACCAGCAGCGGCGAGTGGCGGTGGGCCGGGATGGCCGGCATTCCAGCCCGCCGCTGCGCGATGCGCTCACCCGGGGCCTGGCCGAAGGCGGCATGGACGTGATCGACATCGGCGAGGTGCCCACGCCGGTGCTGTATTTCGCCACCCACGAGCTCGGCACGGGTACCGGCATCATGCTCACCGGATCCCACAACCCGCCGGAGTACAACGGCATCAAGATGGTGCTCGACGGCGTCACCCTGGCCGAAGAGCGCATTCAGGCGTTGCGCGCACGGATCGAGGAGAACCGGCTGACCACCGGGACGGGCAACGTGGAAGCCGTGAACGTGGCGGACCGCTACCTCGAGAAGATCGTCGACGACGTGGTGGTGGCCCAACCGCTCAAGGTGGTGGTCGACTGCGGCAACGGGGTCGCGGGCAACCTGGCCCCGGAGCTGGTGCGCCAGCTCGGCTGCGAGGTCGTGCCGCTGTACTGCGAGGTGGACGGGGACTTCCCCAACCACCACCCCGACCCCGCGGAGCCTGCCAACCTGGAGGATCTGATCACCGTGGTGCAGGCGGAGAGCGCCGACCTGGGGCTCGCCTTCGACGGCGACGGCGACCGCCTCGGCGTGGTGACGGGCACGGGCGAAGTGGTCTGGCCGGACAAGCTGCTGATGGTCTACGCCCAGGACATCGTCGGCCGCAATCCCGGCGCCGACATCATCTACGACGTGAAGTGCAGCCGCCACCTCAGCAGCCTCATCAGCGACCTCGGCGGCCGGCCCATCATGTGGAAGACCGGCCATTCCCACATCAAGGCCAAGCTCAAGGAAACCGGCGCGCTGCTGGCGGGTGAGTTCAGCGGTCACATCTGTTTCGGGGAACGCTGGTACGGCTTCGACGACGCACTGTACGCGGCCGCCCGACTGCTGGAGATCGTCGGGGGCACCGATCAATCCATCGACGAGCTCGTCGCGCAGTTTCCCGTCACCTTCTCCACGCCGGAGATCAAGGTGACCACCACCGAGCAGGCCAAGTTCGAGATCGTGGACCGCCTCGCCGGCGAGGGCGACTTCGGCACGGGCGCCATCACCGCCATCGACGGGCTCCGAGTGGATTTCGCCGATGGCTGGGGGCTCATCCGCCCCTCCAACACCTCTCCCGTGCTGTCCCTGCGCTTCGAAGCGGACGATGCCGACGCCCTCGAGCGCATCCAGGCGTTGTTCCAGGAACAGCTCACGCGGATCGCTCCCGACCTCAGTTTCAGGTAAGCCCATGCAGATATCGAACGATCAGGCGCGCAACATCGCCAGCGTCCTGACCGAAGCATTGCCGTACATCCGCCGCTACCACGGCACCACCGTGGTCATCAAATACGGCGGCAACGCCATGGTGGAAGAGCGGCTGCAGAACACGTTCGCTCGCGACATCGTGCTGTTGAAGCTGGTGGGCATCAATCCGGTGGTGGTTCACGGCGGCGGACCGCAGATCGGCGATCTGCTGGAACGCCTCGCCATTCCGAGCCGCTTCGTCGAAGGCATGCGCGTCACCGATGCCCAAACCATGGACGTGGTGGAAATGGTGCTCGGCGGACTGGTGAACCAGGAGATCGTCTCCGTCATCAACAAGCACGGCGGACGCGCGGTCGGCGTGACCGGCAAGGACGGCGACCTGATCGAAGCCCGCAAGCTGACGCTGACGCGCACGGACCCGGCGCTGTCGGCGCCGGAGATCATCGATATCGGCCACGTGGGCGAGGTGGCCGCGGTCAACGTGGACATCGTCACCTCACTCACCCGGGACGACTTCATCCCGGTGATCGCGCCCATCGGCGTGGGCGAGGGCGGCGAGTCCTACAACATCAACGCCGACCTGGTGGCCGGCCGGCTGGCCGAAGCGCTGGCGGCGGAGAAACTCATCCTGCTCACCAACCGACCCGGCATCCTCGACCCCCAGGGGATTCCGCTGCCGAGCCTCAGCGCCGGGGAGGTCGAAGCCCTGGTGGCCGACGGCACCATCAACGAAGGCATGCTGCCGAAGACCGACTGCGCCCTGGCGGCGCTGCGCGGCGGCGTCGGCAGCGTGCAGATCATCGACGGCACGGTCGCCCATTCGCTGCTGCTGGAAATCTTCACCGATGCCGGCATCGGCACCAAGATCACCCTGGACCCGGAGGCCTCTCCCCATGGCGCCTAGAAGCAACCGGCGCCAGGAGATTCTCCAGGCGTTCGCGCTCATGCTCGAGACCCATCCGGGCACCCGCATCACCACCGCCGCCCTGGCCGAGCAGGTGGGGGTCTCCGAGGCGGCGCTCTACCGGCATTTCCCGAGCAAGGCGAAAATGCTCGAGGGCCTCATCGAGTTCATCGAGGAGGCCCTGTTCACCCGCATCAAGCGGATCGTCGCCGAGGAGCCCACCGCCGAGCGACGCTGCCGCACCATTGCCTGGCTGCTGCTGTCGTTCGCCGAGCGCAACCCCGGCATGGCCCGGCTGCTGGTGGGGGACGCCCTGCTGGGGGAGACGGAGCGGCTCCGGAACCGCATCCGCCAGCTCTTCGATCGTCTGGAAACCCAGTTCCGGCAGATTCTCCGCGAGTGGTCGGCCACCCGGGTCCCGGCGCCGGCCCTGGGCAGCACCGCGGGCGCCAACCTCATGCTCTCGGCGGCGGAAGGCCGGATCAATCAGTTCGTGCGCAGCGAGTTCCGGGCCCTGCCCACCGCGGGATGGGACGAGCAGTGGACGGCCCTGGAGCGGGCCGTGTTCAGCTAGCACCCGTGTTGGCGGAGTCGGGACACGTGCCGTCGCGAAACCGGGCGAGCTCGTGGTCGAAGCGTGCCTCGATCTCGGGGCGCTCCTCGCGTCGTTTGCGGATGCTGTCCTCGAGCGAGCCGATGCGCGCCCGATTGCGCTCGATCCGATCGAGCAGGGCGGGCGCAACGTCGCGACCGGCGCGTTCCGCGGACGCCGCCCGCGCGCTCAGATCCTCCCGACGCTCACGCGCCCGGGCGAGATTGGACTCGAGCTGCTCCACACGATTTTCCAGCGACTGCAAGGCCTCCTTGCGGGCGAACTCGATCTCCGCCTCCGAGCCATACAGGGCGTAGAGCCGCTCCAGCTCGTCCCGGCAGGCGGCCAGGGCCGCTTCCCGGCGCTTCTGCTCGGCCAGCGCCTCGGGAGACGGTTGCGGCGCCACCGACTCCAGCACCTGCCCCGTGGTCATGTCGACCTTGTCGTAACCGTCCTTGGCCTGATCCGAGGGAAGGGTGTAGGAATACACCTCCTCGCCGCTGTCGTCGGTGAAGCGGTACATGACCCGCTCGGCAGCGGCCACGCCCGTCGCCGCTCCGAGCAAAGCGGCTGCCAACAGAATCTGGAGCGGTTGTTTCATCATCTCGCCGGTGGTGGTACGCAGTAGGTGTCGCGATAGGCGCGGATCCGCTGCCCCAGCGCCACCTGATCCTTGTCGGCGGCGGCACGTTCGTCAAGGTAGTCGATCACATCCTCGAGGGTGAGCAGGCTGATCACCGGCACCCCGAGCTCGGCTCCCAGGGCTTCAACGGCCGTGGTGCCGTGCTCGGTCTTCTCGCGGCGATCGAGGGTAATGGCCACACCCGTCAGGTGCCCCCCCGCCCGGCGGATCAGGCGCACGCCCTCCCGCACCGCCGTGCCGGCCGTGAGCACGTCGTCCACCAGCAGCACCCGGCCCGAAACGTCACCGCCCACGAACGTGCCGCCTTCACCGTGGTCCTTGATCTCCTTGCGGTTGAACGCCCACGCCACGTCACGCCCGCGCCGTGCCAGCGCCTCGGCGGTGGCGACGGCGATGGGAATGCCCTTGTAGGCGGGTCCGAACACCACGTCGAACTCGAGCCCGGCGGCCAGCACCCCGGCAGCATACGCGTTTGCCAGTTGCTCGGTGGCGCCGCCCTGGTGTAGTGCGCCGAGGTCGAAGAAATAGGGGCTGGTGCGACCGGACTTCAGGGTGAACTCGCCGAAGCGCAGGACCCCCGCGTCCACCAACAGCTGCACCAGAGCGGTCCTGTGACCGGCGCTCACGGCCCCGCTCACCCCCACCCCAGAGCGTCGCGCTGGGCACCGAGCAGCTCATCCGTGCCACAGCGGGCGAGGGCGAGCATGCCGGTGAGCTCGTCGTCGTCGAAAGGCGCCGCCTCGGCGGTGCCCTGGATCTCGATGAAACCGCCGGACGCCACCCGGACCACGTTCATGTCCGTTTCCGCCGACGAATCCTCGGCGTAATCCAGGTCGAGCACCGGGGTGCCCTGCCAGATGCCCACCGACACCGACGCCACCAGCTCCCGGAAAGCATCCGCCACCCCCGCGTGCGTGAGCGCGTCGGCCAGCGCCACGCAGCCGCCGGTTATGGAGGCGGTGCGCGTGCCGCCATCGGCCTGGATCACGTCGCAGTCCACGCGAACCGTGCGCTCCCCGAGGCCCTGCATGTCCACGGCGGCGCGCAGGGAGCGGCCGATGAGCCGCTGAATCTCCACCGTGCGTCCGCCCTGCTTGCCCCGCGCCGCCTCGCGATCGGTGCGGGTATGGGTGGCGCCCGGCAGCATGCCGTATTCGGCGGTGATCCAGCCGGTGCCGCGGCCGCGCAGAAACCCGGGCACGGACTCGTCCACGCTGGCGGTGCAGATGACCTTGGTGTCGCCGAACTCCACCAGCACGGAGCCGGCGGCGTGTTTCGTATACTCGCGGGTGAAACGCACGTGGCGCATCTGCTGGGGCGTTCGTCCGCTGGGGCGTTGCGCTGCCATGAGGCACTCTCTCGACCGGAATCAACGGGCATTATAGAACCTGGCCGCCGTCGCCTTCAGCCCGCGCATTCATCCTGGGGACGCGGCCACCGATGATCGGTAGAATCTCCAGGCAGGCAAACGGCGACCCGGCTCCACCCATGGCTCACAGCATGACCGCTTTCGCCCGCGCCCAGCAGGAGGTGAACGGCCTCGTGCTGGCGTGGGAGCTCAGAAGCGTGAATCACCGCTTTCTCGAGTCTCAGTTCCGGCTGCCGGAATCGCTGCGGCGCCTGGAGCCGGAGCTGCGGGATGTGGTGCGCCGGCACCTCAAGCGCGGCAAGTTGGACGCCACGCTGCGCGTCACCGCCGCCGACGGCGGCGGGCGTCTGGCCCTGAACCGCCCGCTGCTGCTGCAGATTCTCGCCGTCATCGAGCAGATCCGCCGTGACGCCCCGGAAGCCGCCTCCCCGGACGCCATGGACCTGCTGCGCTGGCCGGGGATGCTCGGCGGCGACGCGGACTTCGAGCCGGACACGCTGACGGAACCCGCCCGCGATAGCTTCGAAGCGGCGCTGACCGAGCTCATCGCCCACCGGGCACGGGAGGGCGAGGCCCTGCGCGACACCATTCTCGCCCGACTCGACGACATCGATCGCCTGGTGACCGCGATCGAGGGTCATACCCGCGCCGCCCCGCAACGGCTTCAGGAGCGACTCCAGGCCCGGCTCGAGGAGCTGCGGGCATCGGTCGCGGCGGATCGGCTCGAGCAGGAGGTTGCCCTTCTGGCCCAGCGGGCGGACGTGGCCGAGGAGCTCGACCGGCTGGGCATCCACGTCGAGGAGGCGCGCACGGCGCTGCGCCGGGAGGGGCCCCACGGCCGCCGACTGGATTTTCTCACCCAGGAGCTCAACCGCGAGGCCAATACCCTGGGGGCCAAGTCGGTGAGCGCCGAGGCTTCCCAGCGCGTGGTGGACCTCAAGGTGGTGATCGAGCAGATCCGCGAACAGGTGCAGAACCTGGAATGAGCGACCGCCACGACACGGACTACGGGATGCTGCTCATCGTCTCGGCGCCGTCGGGGGCCGGCAAGACCAGTCTGGTGGCGGCGCTGCTCGAAGCCGACCCCCGGCTGGTGGTGTCGGTCTCCCACACCACCCGGCCCCGTCGGCCGCGGGAGCAGGATGGCGTGAACTACCATTTCGTCTCCGCCGAGCGCTTCGGCGCCATGGTGGAATCCGGCGAGTTTCTCGAGCACGCCGAGGTGTTCGGCAATCGCTACGGCACATCGAGCGCCGCCGTGGACGCCGAGCGGGCGCGGGGCCGGGACGTGATCCTGGAGATCGACTTCCAGGGCGCCGCGCAGATCCGCAGCCGCTACCCGGAAGCGGTGAGCATCTTCATTCTGCCGCCGTCCGCACAGGCGTTGCGCAACCGGCTCACGGAACGCGGCGAGGACGACGAGACAGTCATTCGCCAGCGTCTCGACAAGGCGCGCTGGGAGATGTCGCACTACCGCGACTACGACTACCTGGTGGTGAACGACGACTTCGGCGACGCCCTGCGCGAGCTCGCCTGCATCGTCAGCGCGGAGCGGCTGCGGCTGCGGCGGCAGGAGGCGCTGCTGGGCGCACTGCTCGGAAGTCTCTTGAAAGGGTCGTGACCGCCGGGTAGACTCGCGCGTCCTTCAAGCTCCAGCCACGGGATCACTTATGGCACGCATCACCGTCGAGGATTGCCTCGATCACGTCGACAACCGCTTCGAGCTAGTGATGCTGGCGACCCGGCGGGCGCGGCAGATGCGCCAGTTCGGCGTCGAGCCGCTGGTACCGGAGGAAAACGACAAGCCTACGGTCATCGCGCTGCGGGAGATCGCCGAAGGGCTCGTCAGCGAGGAAATGCTTGACGCGCAGGAGGCCTCCACCGACGATGAGGAGTTGGAGGTAACCTTCGGCACAGGAGATGACGAAACCCGCGACGTCTAAGGCGACGGGCCGGCCCGGCAAGCCCGGTCGCGGCGGCGGCGCGGGCGGCAAGGGTGCCTCTTCGACCTCCGAGCCCGCGGACTCCGCACACCGCTCGCGGGCGAAGCGCAAGCCGCAGGTCCGCTCCGGCGGGCATTCCGAATCCTACTTCGTCACGCGGTTGGCCGAGCAGGCCCGGCACCCGTCGGTGTCCAACCCCGTGTCGATCGACGACCTGTGCGCCAAGCTCGGCACCTACCTAGCCCCCGGGCAGATCGCCCTGATCCGCGACGCCTACGAGTACGCCGCCGGCGCCCACGAAGGCCAGTGGCGGCGCACCGGGCATCCCTACATCACGCATCCGCTCGCCGTGGCCGACATCCTGGCCAACATGCGGATGGACCACGAGACCATCAGCGCCGCGCTGCTCCACGACGTCATCGAGGACACCGACATCGCCCGCGCCCAGCTCGGGGAGCGCTACGGCGAATCCGTGGCCCAGATCGTCGACGGGGTCTCCAAGCTGTCCACCATCTTCCGCTCCCGGGCGGAGGCCCAGGCTGAGAACTTCCAGAAGATGGCCCTGGCCATGGCCAAGGACATCCGGGTCATCGTGGTGAAACTGGCCGACCGCCTCCACAACATGCGCACCATCGGGGTCATGTCCGCCGCCCAGCGCAAGCGCATCGCCCGGGAGACCCTGGAATTCTACGCCCCCATCGCCAACCGCCTGGGGATCCACCACATCAAGGTGGAATTCGAGGAGCTCGGATTCCGGGCCCTGTACCCCCTTCGGGCGGACCGCATCGAGCGCGCGGTGAGGGCCGCGCGGGGCAATCGCAAGGCACTCATGGAAGAGCTGCGCAAATCCATCGCCAGCGCCCTCGCGCAGGAAGGCATCAACGCCGAGGTGCACGGGCGCGAGAAGCATCTCTATTCCATCTACCGGAAGATGAAGACCCAGCACAAATCATTCGCCGAGATCATGGACGTCTTCGGCTTCCGGGTGGTGGTGGATCAGGTGGACGACTGCTATCGGGCCCTGGGGGTGGTACACAACCTCTACAAACCGGTGGCCAACCGCTTCAAGGACTATATCGCCATCCCCAAGGTGAACGGCTATCAGTCCCTGCACACCACCCTGTTCGGTATGCACGGCGTGCCCATCGAGGTCCAGATCCGCACGCCGCACATGGAGGCCGTGGCGGAGAACGGCATCGCCGGGCACTGGCTGTACAAGTCCGCGGAGGAGGAATTCCACAGCAGCCAGCAGCGGGCGCGGCAGTGGGTGCGTGATCTGCTGGATCTGCAGCAGAAGGCCGGGAACCCGCTCGAGTTCATCGAGAGCCTCAAGATCGACCTGTTTCCGGACGAGGTCTACGTCTTCACCCCCAAGGGTCACATCATGGAGCTGCCCCGGGGGGCTTGTGCCGTGGATTTCGCCTACGCCGTGCACACCGACGTGGGCAATCACTGCGTCGCCTGCCGGATCGATCGCAACCTCGCGCCGCTGTCGCAGCAGCTCCAGAGCGGCCAGAGCGTGGAGATCATCACCGCGCCGGAAGCGCGGCCCAACCCGGATTGGCTGACGTTCGTGGTCTCGAGCAAGGCGCGTACCGGCATCCGCCAGGCGCTCAAGGTGCAGCAGGCCGCCGATTCCATCGCGTTCGGGCGGCGGCTGCTCAACCGCTCGCTCGCCAGCGCCGACAAGAGCATCCGCGACCTGGATTTCCGCCGCCTGCGGCGGGTGTTCAAGGAGTTCGGGGTGCGCAAGCTCGACGAGCTGCTCGCCGCCATCGGCAACGGCGAGCTCATGGCCTACGTGGTGGCCCAGCAGCTTCTCGCCGCCGGGGATCCGAGCACCCCCGGCATCACCGTGGAGAGCGGCGGGCCGGTGGCCATCCGCGGCGGCGAGGGGCTGGTGATCAACTACGGCCGCTGCTGCGGCCCCATTCCCGGCGACGCCATCGTCGGTCACATTACCCCCGGCCGCGGGTTCGTGGTGCACGTGGAAACGTGCCCCAACATGGTGGAGATCCGCCGCAAGCGGGGCGGCCGGGACATCATCCCGGCCCACTGGGCTGCCACCACCAGAGCCGAGTTCCTCACCTTTCTGCGCGTGGACGTACGTCGCCGCAAGGGCATCATTGCCACCATCGCCGCGGCAGTGGCCGAAGCCGACGCCGGTATGGAAGCGATCAACGTCGAGGAGCGCAACGCCGAGGTCACGAGCATCAGCCTCGACGTGTCGGTGCGCGACCGCACCCATCTCGCCCGGGTGATGCGGCGGCTGCGGGCTACCGGCGATATCATCAGCATCAGCCGCATCAATTCATAGACCAACCAGCAGGTCCGCGCCATGAACCAGAGCCGTTTCCAGCCCGTGCACAGCGACCAGGCACCCGCCGCCATCGGCCCCTACTCCCAAGGCGTCCGGGTGGGGAACCTGGTGTTTCTGTCGGGCCAGATTCCCCTGGATCCCGCCACCATGGAACTGGTCTCCGGCGACGTCGCGGATCACACCCGGCAGGTGTTCGCCAACCTGCGCGCCGTGGCGGAGGCCGCGGGGGGGTCGCTGTCCGACATCGTCAAGCTCACCATCTATCTCACCGACCTCGGCAATTTTCAGCTCGTCAACGACATCATGAGCGAGCATTTCCGGGAGCCTTACCCGGCCCGAGCCGCACTGGGCGTCGCCGCGCTGCCGCGGGGTGCGGCGGTCGAGGTGGAGGCCGTGATGGCGCGCGAGTGACCACGCCGGCGCGATGACCTCCGACAACGGCGTGAGCGATCCCCGCGACCGCGGTCTGGAGACGCTCAAAGGCGTCGGTCCCGGGCTGCGGGAAAAGCTGGAGCGTCTCGGGCTGTTCCGCCTCGGCGATCTTCTCGCCCACCTGCCGATCCGCTATCAGGACCGCAGCCGGCTCGTGCCCCTGAACGCGCTGCGGGCCGAGCAGGAGTGCCTGGTGGAAGGCGAGGTGCTGGCAGCCCGGGTGCAGCACGGGCGACGCCGGACCTGGCTCATTACCCTCGGTGACGGCTCGGGGGTTCTGGGACTGCGGTTCTTTCACTTCTCCGAGCGCCAGCGCAAAGGGGTCAGGCCCGGCATGCGGCTGCGGGCTTTCGGTACCATCCGCGTCGCACCCGGCGGCCTCGAGATGGCGCATCCCGAGTATCGCGTCTTCGACGGCCCGCCACCCCCGCTCGAGGCCGGCCTCACACCCGTTTACCGCACCACCCGGGGGCTCGGCCAGAACCGCCTGCGCTCCCTCGTGGATCAACTCGCCGCGCTGCCCTGGCCCGAAGGCCCCGGCACGCCGTACCAGCTGTTTCTGTACCTGCACCGGCCGCCGGCCGACGCCACCGCAGAGGATCTCGCCGCCGCCCGGGAGCGCCTCGCCGCCGACGAGCTCACCACCTACTACCTGGTGATGCGTCACCGCCAGCGGGACCGCAGCCGCCAGAGGGCCCGGACACTGCCCCGGGGGCGGCAGCTCGGGCGCCGCCTGCTCGAGCTACTGGGATTCGAGCTGACCGCCGCGCAACGGCGGGTGATCCGGGAAGTGCTCGAGGATCTCGAGGGCGAGGCGCCCATGCTGCGCCTGGTGCAGGGGGACGTGGGATCCGGCAAAACGGTGGTGGCCGCCTTCGCCGCCATTCGCGCCGCCGAGCAGGGGGCACAAACGGCGCTGATGGCGCCCACCGAGATTCTCGCGGAGCAGCACTACCTGAATTTCTCCGCCTGGCTCGAGCCCCTGGGCATCGAGGTGGTGCTGCTCACCGGGCGCCAGAGCGCCGCCGAGCGGCGTCGCGTCGAGGCGCGCATCGCCCGGGGGGATGCCCTGGTGGCGGTAGGAACCCACGCCCTGTTCCAGACGGGGGTGGCATTCGCCGACCTGGCACTGGCGATCATCGACGAGCAGCACCGCTTCGGCGTGCACCAGCGGATGGCGTTGCGCAACAAAGGCGTGACGCCCCATCAGCTGGTGATGACCGCCACGCCGATCCCGCGGACCCTGACCATGACCCTGTACGCTGACATGGCTGTATCCGTGATCGACGAGCTGCCCCGCGGCCGCCAGCCCATCGACACCCGCGCGGTGGCCGATACCCGGCGCGACGAGGTGGTGGAGAGCGTGCGCGAGGTCCTCGCCCGCGGCGGTCAGGCCTACTGGGTCTGCCCGCTCATCGAGGCATCCGACGCACTGGACCTGGCGGACGCCGAAACCACCGCCGATGCGCTCGCCCGGGCACTGCCGGAGCATCGGGTGGCACTGCTGCACGGGCGCCTCACCGGCGCCGAGAAAGGCGCGATCATGGCGGACTTCTCCGAGGGCAGTGTGGCGGTGCTGGTGGCCACCACGGTGATCGAGGTGGGCGTGGACGTGCCCAACGCCTCGCTGATGGTGATCGAGAATCCCGAGCGCCTGGGCCTCGCCCAGCTTCATCAGCTGCGCGGTCGGGTCGGACGGGGTAGTGAGCGCTCACACTGCGTGTTGCTCTACAAGGCCCCGCTGAGCGAGACGGCGCGCGCCCGCCTGCAGGCCATCCGTGGCAGTCAGGACGGCTTCCACATCGCCGAGCAGGATCTGTCGCTGCGCGGTCCGGGCGAACTGCTGGGCACGCGCCAGACCGGGGAGCAGAACTTCCGCGTCGCCGACCTAGCGCGTCACGCGCACCTCATGTCGGAGGTGGTGGCGCGCGGCGACCGGCTGCTGACCACGGCGCCGGCGGAAGCTCGCGCGCTGCTCCACGCCTGGGCGCCTGCAGACACCGGTCACATTTCCGTATAGCCGCGCCGTTTGCGCCCCCGCGGCCCGAGCGCGTTCCTATACTGGAACCAGAACTCCGGAACGTTTGATCGACATGGCCGCCTTCGATTCCCTCGACACCCGGCCGCGGACACCGCCGCTGCGGCCCTTTCCGAACCCGCCCGAAAACGCCCGGGTCAGGGCGCTGCTCATGGGCGACGCCCACGGCGAGCTGCAGGTGCTCGCCCCGGAGCGGGCGCTGGTGGATGTGACCGCCCTGAACGCGGCCCTGGGACGGCAACTGCGGGTCCGGCCCCACCAGGCGGACGAGGCCCGATCGGCGGTTCCCGGATACTACGGCGTGCCGACGGTGGTGGAGGAGAGCCTGCTGGAACGTCGCGAGCTGGCCCTCGCCACCACCGAGCCCGGCAGCTTCCTGCGCACCCGCGGGCGCGCCTTGCCGACCGGGGCAGTCGGCGCCACGGGAGTGCAGCGGGCCCGATTCGCCCGGGACGTTGCCGGCGACCCCACGCCGGCAGCACGCGATGGCGACCGGGCGGCGATCCACGCATCGCTGTCACGGTTCACGGTTCTGCGGCTGCAACAGCGTCTCGACGAGACCCTGCACATTCCGCCCCTGCCCGAGATGGCCCGGCGCATCATCGCCCTGCAGTCCGACCCCTCATTCCCCTTGCGCGATCTGGTAGAGATCGTGGAAACGGACCCCAGCGTCGCCGCCCGCGTCATGGGCTGGGCCAATTCGGCGTTCTACAACCCCGATCCGCCGGCGCGCTCCATCCACGAGGCGGTGGTGCGGGTGCTCGGCCTCGACACCGTGATGAGCATGGCGCTCGGGATGGCGCTGGGGCAGGCCCTGCGCCTGCCGGAAGCCCGGACCCGGGGCATGCCCGCGTTCTGGCTCGAAGCGGTCACCACCGCTGCGGCCATGGAGGCGCTCGCCCGGCGCATGCCGCATCGGCCGTCCGCCGGCACCAGCTACGTGGCGGGATTGCTCGCGAACTTCGGGACGCTGGTGCTGGGCCACGTGTTTCCGCCGCAATACGCCACGATCTGTCTCCTCCAGGAGGCGAACCGGCATCTGCCCCATACTCACGTGGACCATCACGTGCTCGCACTGCCCCGGGAAGTGCTGGCCGCCGCGCTGCTCGAGTGCTGGTCGCTGCCGGCGGAGGTAACCGACGCCGTGCGGTTCCAGTACCGGCCGGACCATCGCGGCCCCAGCACGAGCTACGTGGCGCTGCTGCGGGTCAGCCGCAAGCTGCTCGGTACCCAGGGACTCACCGACCATCCGCCACAGCCACCGGAGCCCGCGGAGCTCGCGGCACTCGGGCTGGAGCAGGAAGATCTGCAGCAGGTTCTGGGGTTGCTCCACGACTGCGCCGATCAGCTCGACCGGCTCGCCGGTTCCCTGGGATCCTGACGCCCGCGCCGGGGCTCAGGCCGCTCGCGCCGTGTGGGGCCCGTTCCCCAGGTACCCCGCGTCGGGATCGTCGAACACGGCCTGGTCGAGATCGTCTTCGCTTCTCGCCACCACGGCCGCCACGGTGCCGTCGCCGACGATGTTCACGGCGGTGCGCAGCATGTCCAGCAGCCGGTCGACACCGATGATGAGCATGATGCCTTCCACCGGCAGCCCCACCTGGGTCAGCACCATGGTCAGCATGATGAGTCCCACCCCCGGAACCCCGGCGGTGCCGATCGAGGCCATGGTGGCCGTGAGGATCACCATCAGATAGTCGCCGACGCCGAGCCCAATCTGGTAGAACTGCGAGATGAACACTGTGGCCACCCCCTGCATGATGGCGGTGCCGTCCATGTTGATGGTGGCCCCGAGGGGGACCGTGAACGACGCCACCTCGTTTCTGACCCCCACACGGTGCTCCACGGTGCGCAAGGTGACGGGCAGGGTGGCGCCGCTCGAAGCGGTGGAGAAGCCCACCAGCATGGGTTCGCGCATCTTCCGCAGGAACGTCGCCGGGTTCACCCGCGCCAGCACCGTCAACAGCGCGGGATACACCACGATCACGTGGATCAGCAGCGCGCCGATCACGGTGAAGAAGTACGCGCCGAGCCGGTAGATCTCGTCGAAGCCTTCGGTGGCGAAGAGCTGAGCCATCAGGCAGAACACGCCGATGGGGGCGAGCTTGATCAGTATGGTAATGAGGCGCATGAGCACCTCATTGGCGTCATCGAACACGCCCAGGAGCCGCTGACCGGGGGTGCCGGCCTGACTCATCGCTACGCCGAAAAGCAGCGCGAAGACGATGATCTGGAGCATGTTCCCCTCCGCCATGGCGGCGATTGGGTTGGTGGGGAAGATGTTGACCAGGGTGTCCTTGACGCTGCTGGCTTCGCCCGGCTCGAAGCTGACGTCCCGTTCCGGCGAGCCGGCGCCGACGCCCGGATCCACCACCAGCGCCAGCAACAGCGCGATGGTGATCGCCATCGCCGTGGTGAACAGATACAAGCCGATGGTCTTGGCCGCGACCCGGCCCATGTGCCCGGTGCTGCCCAGGCTCGCGGCGCCGCAGACCAGGGAAACCAGCACCAGCGGCACCACCATGAGCTGCAGGCTGCGGATGAAGATCTCGCCGCCGGCGTCGATGAAACCCTCGATGCCGACGGTATAGATCCAGTGTTCGGGGTCGATACCGATCTGCCGGATCGCCACCCCCAGCAACAGCCCGGCGAACATGCCGATGAGGATGCGAACGGTCAGATTCATGCCAGGGGCCCCCCTCCCGCCAGGCGTCGCCGATGCGCGATCAGCCGATCTCGATCATCTCGAAGTCTTCTTTCCCGACCCCGCATTCCGGACAAACGAAATCCTCCGGCACGTCCTCCCAGCGGGTCCCCGGGGCGATCCCCTCTTCCTCGTAGCCCTCGGCCTCGTCATAGATCCAGCCGCACACGATGCACTGCCACTTCCGCATTCGTTCCGCCCCGCAGGGTGTGGTTAGAAAGCGCGATAACGTACGTGCCGCGCCGGAAAACGTCAAACCAGCGCGCCGGCGGCGGCGCAGCCGGTGACAGATGGTACACTGCGCGGCGCTATGCATCCGCGCCTCGACAGCTACATCCGCCTCGCCCGGCTCGACCGTCCGGTGGGCACCTTGCTGCTGCTCTGGCCGACCCTGGCGGCATTGTGGCTGGCTGCGGAGGGGACGCCACCGTGGCATCTGGTGGTGATCTTCACGGTGGGCACGTTCGCCATGCGCTCGGCGGGCTGCGTCATCAACGACTACGCCGACCGGGGCTGGGATCGCTTCGTCGAACGCACCCGCCAGCGCCCGCTGACCACCGGTGCGGTGAGCGAGCGGGAGGCGCTGGGTCTGTTCGCCGGCTTGACGGCAGTGGCCGCGGTGCTGCTGGTGTTCCTCAATCCCCTGACCCGCGCCCTGGCGGTGGCGGCGCTCGGCATCGCCGTGCTGTACCCATTCACCAAACGCTGGACGCACTTGCCCCAGGTGGTGCTTGGCGCCGCCTTCAGCTGGGCGATCGTCATGGCCTTTGCGAGCGTGCGCAACGAAGTGCCCGTTGCAGCCTGGCTGCTGTTCGTGGGCAGCCTGCTGTGGATCGTCGCCTACGACACCCTCTACGCCATGGTGGACCGGGACGATGATCTCCAGGTGGGGATCAAATCCACCGCGATCCTCTTCGACACCGCCGACCGGTTCATGGTCGCCCTGCTGCAGGCCAGCGCCCTGTTCGTCTGGTATCTGCTGGGTGCCCGGCTCGAGCTGGGGCTTTTCTACCACCTCGGTCTGACCGTGGCGCTGGGGCTGTTCATCCATCAGCAATATCTCATCCGCGATCGCACCCGGGAAGGCTGCTTCAGGGCCTTTCTCGACAACGTGCGGGTGGGCTTCGCCTTCTTCGCCGGCGTGGTTCTCGAGACCACCCTGGGCTCGGGACCGTCCCCGGGCGCCCCGGGGCTCGCGTGATCGCGCTCCTCGACCAGGTGACCGACCGGATCGGCCGCGCCGTCGCGTGGCTCATGCTCGTGATGGTGGCGGTGACCGTGGTGGTGGTGGTCCTGCGTTACGCGCTGGACGAAGGCGCCGTGGTGCTTCAGGAGTCCGTCATGTACATGCACGGACTGGCGTTCCTGCTGGGAATTCCCTTCGCGCTCAAGGAAGACGCGCACGTGCGGGTGGACCTGGTCTATGCCCGCCTCGGCACGCGCGGCCGGGCGTGGGTGGACCTGGTGGGCCATGTGCTGTTCCTGGTGCCGGTCTCGGTCGCCATCGCGGTCTACAGCTACGGCTACGCCGCCAACGCCTGGCGCATCATGGAAGGTTCCCCGGAAGTGGGCGGGATTCCGGGGATCTTTCTGTTGAAGACGCTGCTTCCGCTGATGGCGGTGCTGCTGCTGCTCCAGGGCGTCGCCGGAATCGCCCGCTGTATCGCGATCCTCAGGGCTCCGCGTGGCTGAGCTCGTCCCCCTGGTCATGTTCGTGGTGGTATTCCTGGCCCTGCTGGCCGGGTATGCGGTGGCGCTCACCCTCGCCGGCGTGGCGCTGTTGTTCGCACTGGGCGGCATGGCCACCGGCGCGTTCGATGCCCGTGACCTGGGATTCCTGCCGGGACGATTGTTCGGCACCGTCACCAACACCACCCTGATCGCCGTGCCGCTGTTCATTTTCATGGGCACTGTGCTGGAGAAGACGCGCATCGCCGAGCAGCTGCTCACCCGCCTCTCCGAGCTCCTCGGCCGCGTCTCCGGGGGCCTGGGCCTCGCCGTGGTCGCGGTGGGGACCCTCATGGCCGCCAGCACCGGCATCGTCGGCGCCACCGTGGTGACCATGGGCCTCATGTCCCTGCCCACCATGCTCAGGGCCGGCTACGACAGCCGGCTGGCCAGTGGCACCATCTGCGCCACGGGGACGCTCGGGCAGATCGTGCCGCCGTCCATTGCGCTGGTGCTGCTCGGGGACGTGCTCTCCAACGCCTACCAGCAGGCGCAGCTCAGCCAGGGCGTCTTCGCACCCGATACGGTGTCGGTGGGGGACCTGTTCGCCGGCGCTCTGATCCCGGGGCTGGTTCTGGTGGGGCTCTACGGAACGTACCTGTCGGTGGTGGCCGCGCTCGCGCCCGCACGCGCCCCCGCCGCCGGAGGCTCGACCGGGGCATCCCCCCGGCTGCTCGAGCTGTTGGCCGGTCTGCTGCCCCCGCTGGTGCTCGTCGTGGCGGTGCTGGGCTCCATTCTCGGCGGCCTGGCCACCCCCACGGAGGCCGCCGGCGTCGGCGCCGCCGGCGCCATCGCCTTGGCCGCCGGCTACCGGGCGCTCTCCTGGCCGGTGCTGAACGAGGCCTGCATTTCCACCCTGAAGACCACCGCGATGGTGTTCTTCATTCTCATCGGCGCGTCGCTGTTCGCGCTGGTGTTTCGCGGCTACGGCGGCGACGCGCTGGTTCACGACCTTTTCGCCGACATGCCCGGCGGGCTGTGGGGCGCGCTGGCCCTCACCATGATCATGATCTTTCTGCTCGGGTTCATGCTCGACTTCATCGAGATCGTGTTCGTGGTGGTCCCCATCGTCGCGCCGGTGCTGCTGGCCATGGGGGCGGATCCGGTCTGGCTGGGCGTGCTGCTGGCCATCAACCTGCAGACCTCGTTCCTCACGCCGCCGTTCGGGTTCGCGCTGTTCTATCTTCGCGGGGTGGCCCCACCCGAGATCGCCACCACCGACATCTACCGGGGCGTGGTGCCGTTCATTGCACTTCAGATCGTGCTGCTCGCGCTGGTTCTGGCCTGGCCCGGGCTCGCGATCTGGCTGCCGGAGTTGCTGTACTCGTGACCCGGCAGCCCACGCTGCTGCGCGGGCTGACCATCTGGGACGGCCACGCTTATCTTCCCGCGGACAGTCTGCGGCTGGCGGGCAACCGGATCGCCGCCATCGGCGACGGCCTGGCGCCGCGGCGCGGCGAGCGCGTGATCACCTGCGGCGGCGCTACCGCCATGCCGGGGTTGATGGACGCCCACGTGCATCTCGAGCTCGATCCCGAGCACGGACGGCCCCCGGCGCTGACCGATCTCCGGGACCCGGCCGCCATGGCGCGACGGGCGCAACGGATGGTGGAAGCGGGGATCACCACCGCGCGGGACCTCGGTGGCGGCACCGGCGCCGAGCTCGCGCTGCGCAATCGCATCGACGCGGGGGAGACAGCCGGGCCGCGGCTGCTGTGCGCCGGGCAGCCGGTGACCCGGCCCGGTGGACACTGCCACTTCTGGGGCGGGGAGGCCGCCGACCTAGACGCCGCCCGGCAGGTGATCCGGCGCCAGGTGGCCCGCGGCGTCGACCTGATCAAGGTCATGGCCACCGGCGGCATGTTCACCCGCGCGAGCGACCCGGCAGCGGCCCAGTTCGACCAGGAAACCCTTGCCGGCATCGTCGTCGAGGCGGCGCAGCACGGACTGGCGGTCGCCGCCCACTGTCACGGCACCCGGGGCATCGAGTACGCGGCGCGGGCCGGGGTGCGCACCATCGAGCATTGCTCCTGGATGGGCCGGGACGGTTGGGCCGGCAACTACGAGGAGGCCGTGGCCCGGGTAATACTGGAACAGGGGGTGTGGGTCTCGCCCACCGTCAATCGCGGATGGCAGCGCTACCTGGACGCCCCCGATCCGACGAAGCTCCAGCGCATCCGCCGCGCCTTCCAGGCCATGGAAGCGCTCGGGATCCCCTTCGTGGCCTCCACCGACGCAGGCATTCCCGGCGTCCATCCCCACCATCTGCCCGAGGCCCTGAGCGTGTTCGCGCGGGTCGCGGAACGCACACCCGGCGACGTGCTGCGAAGCGCCACCAGCACCGCCGCCGAGGCGCTGGGTATCGCCGCAGACACCGGCCGGCTCGCCCCGGGAATGCGGGCGGATGTGCTGCTCGTCGACGGCGATCCGCTCGCAAACCTCGCGGCCCTCACCCGCCCGGTGGGGGTGTGGGCCGACGGCCGGGCCTGCCTGCTGCCGTGATCGCGCCGGTCAGCCGGGCTCGCCCGGCTCCGACGGCGTGTTCCATCGCGGCGGGCGCTTCTCGAGAAACGCGGAAACGCCCTCACGGTAATCGGCCTGACGCATCATCTCGCCGAGCAGGGCTTCGGAGTGCTCGACGGCGGCGGCCACGCTGCGATGCAGGTCACCGTAGATCTGCCAGCGGGTCTGACGCAGCGATTCCGGCGAGACGCTCGCCATCAGCTCGCCCGCATAGTCCTGCGCGGCCGGCAGCACGTCCTGCGGCGGCAGCACCCGGTTGACCAGACCGAGCTCCAGCGCTTCCTCGGCGCGGAACACGCGGCTGGACAACAGCAACTCGTTCGCCCGCGTCAGGCCCACCATGCGCGGCAGCAGCCAGGACAGGCCGTACTCCGCCGGCAGATTGAGCCTGCCGTGGGCGGTCGTGAACCTGGCACCCGCGGCGGCGAACCGGAGGTCGGCGAAACATGCCAGCGCCAGGCCCACCCCCGCCGCCGGGCCGTTCATGGCGGCAATGACGGGT
Source organism: Pseudomonadota bacterium (assembly GCA_048621375.1). Classification (GTDB taxonomy): domain Bacteria; phylum Pseudomonadota; class Gammaproteobacteria; order Pseudomonadales; family Azotimanducaceae; genus UBA7803. The sequence continues at coordinate 30,514 of JBMCWS010000001.1, forward strand.
TTGGAGAGGCCGAAGTGGTACGCGAAGCTGGCGTCGAACTCGCTCGCCCGGCCGTAACCCGGTCGCGCCAGCTCGCCGCCGGTTCCGGGATCGTATTCCCCTTTGTCGGCATGCCCCTGCAGGGCATCCGCGTCACCGCCGACGCAGAAGCTGCGGCCGCTTCCGGTCACCACGATCACGCCGACGGCCGGGTCGGCGTCGGCCCGCGCCAGACACGCCCGATACTCGGTGTGCATGCGTCCGGTCCAGGCGTTGCCGCGCTGCGGGCGGTGCAGGCTGATGGTAGCCACGTTGGCGTGGACGTCGTAGCGGGTGGCTTTCAGTTCCATGAGCGCCCCGTCACTGCCGGTGAACGTCAGCGAGCGTTGATGTACGCCTGCTCCGAGATCTCGTGGTAATCGCGCACGTCCTCCATGAAGCTGGTGTACGACTCGTGGATGCGCCGGGCGAGCTCGTCCTCCTGCGCCGATTCCGCCACCACGTCCGCGGCGGCGCGTTGCAGTTGTGCGAGCACCGGATCGGGCAGGCGGCGCAGCTTCACCCCGTGCTCTTCCACCAGCGTCTGCAGCGCGGCCGCGTTCCGGGCCGTGAACTCGGCGAGCATCTCGTTGTTCATGGCGCTGGCCGCAGTTTCCACCATGACCCTGAGATCCTCGGGCAGCGATTCCCAGGCCTGCTGGTTGACGATCAGCTCGGTGGTGGGGCCGGGCTCGTGCCAGCCCGGATAGTAGTAGTACTCCGCAGCGTTGTGCAGCCCGAGCGCCAGATCGTTGAACGGGCTCACCCACTCCGTGGCGTCGATCACGCCCCGTTCCAGCGACGTGTACACCTCGTTTCCGGGCAGGGACACCGGCTCGCCGCCGACGCGCTCGAGCACCTCGCCGCCGAGGCCGGGGATGCGCATCTTCAGACCGCGCACGTCCTCCATGCCATTTATTTCCTTGTTGAACCAGCCCGCCATCTGCACGCCGGTGTTGCCGGCGGCCATGGGAACGACGCCGAACGGCTCGTAGAGCTCGCGCCACAGCGCCATGCCGCCGCCATACTCGAGCCACGCGTTCATTTCCTGCGCGGTCATGCCGAATGGCACGGTCGAGAACATGGCGGCCACCGGAATCTTGCCGCGCCAGTAATACGAGGCGCCGTGTCCCATCTCGGCGGTGCCGTCGGACACGGCGCCGAAGACCTCGAACGCCCCCACCAGCTCCCCAGCCCCGTAGACCCGGATGTCGAGGCGGCCGTTGCTCATGACGCGGAGCCGCTCGGCCAGGCGCTCGGGCGCCGTGCCCAGTCCGGGGAGATTCTTCGGCCAGGTGGTGATCAGCTTCCAGCGGTACACCCGGTCAGGGTCGGGGTCCGCGGTAGCGTCGGCCCCCGAGCCGGCGCCGGGCTCGGGCGCACACGCGGTGTGCACCGCGAGCAGACAAGCGAGCATCCCCCGTACCGCGGCCCGCCGCGTCCGCGCCCATGTTCCGTCGAGCCTCGTCATCGTGCTTCCCCGTTCGTCCTCGTGTATCAGTCGAGCGGCTGCAGGTTGGCGTAGCCCAGCATCAGCCACTTCGCCCCGGCGTCCTGGAAGTTGACCTGCACCCGGGCACGGTCACCGGAACCCTCGCTCTGCAGCACCACGCCCTCCCCGAACTTGGCGTGCTGCACTCGCTGCCCCATGCGCAACCCCGGCACGTTCACCTCGGCCGGGCCGCCGCCATCGAGCTCGCGCGAGCGCCCGGCGCCGTGACCGTACGGCCGCTCCAGCGCACCGCTCATGCGCACTTCCTGAACCAGCTCCTCGGGAATCTCCTGAAGGAAGCGGGAAGGGCGGTTGTAGGTATCCTGGCCATGCAGGCGGCGGGTCTCCGCGTAGGTGATGTAGAGCGTCGACATGGCCCGGGTGATGCCGACATAACAAAGCCGCCGTTCTTCCTCCACCCGCCCCGGTTCCTCCGCGGACATGCGATGCGGGAACAGGCCTTCCTCCATGCCCGACAGGAAAACCAGCGGAAATTCCAGTCCCTTGGCGGAGTGCAGGGTCATCATCTGCACCGCCGGTCCCGATTGCGCTTCCCGATCCCCGCTATCCAGTGCCACCTGATCGAGGAACTCGGCGAGCACCGATACCTCCCCCTGATCGCTGTCCTGGAGCGGGAACACCAGCTCGCCGGTGAACTGCCGGCAGGCACTCACCAGCTCGTCCAGGTTCTCCTTGCGCGCGATGCCACGCTCGCCCCGTTCCCTGGTGTGGTAATCCATCAGCCCGGTGGCCTGAATGCACGTATCCGCGAGCTCGTGAAGCGGGAGCTCGGCGGTGGCCTCGGCCAGATCGTCGATGAGCTTAAGAAAATCTCCCAGCCTGGCCGCAGCCCGTGCGCCGATCAGTCGTCCCTCGATTGCGATCTTCGTCGCCTGCCACAAAGACGTGCCGCGGCTCCGGGCAATCTCGCGAACCGCTTCCACGGTCTTGTCACCGATGCCGCGCGCCGGAGTGTTCACCACGCGCTCGAACGCCGGGTCGGAGTGACGCTCGTGCACCAGCCGCATGTACGCCAGGGCGTTCTTGATCTCGAGACGCTCGAAGAAGCGCACCCCGCCGTAGATGCGATACGGAATCTCGGCGCGCAGCATCGCCTCTTCGAGCACCCGCGACTGCGCGTTGGAGCGATACAGCACCGCGACCTCGTCGGGACTGCCACCGCGGTCGATCCATTCCTGGATGCGCTCGGCGGTGAATCGCGCCTCGTCGAGATCGTTGTAGCCGGAATAGACCCGGATGGGCTCGCCGTCGGCCCCCTCGGTCCACAGCTCCTTGCCGAGGCGGTCGGCGTTGTTGCCGATCAGCGCGTTGGCGGCCCGGAGAATGGTGCCGGTGGAGCGATAGTTCTGCTCCAGACGGATTACCCACGGGTCCGGGAAGTCCTCGCGGAAGCGGTGAATGTTCTCGATCTTCGCGCCCCGCCAGCCGTAGATGGACTGATCGTCGTCGCCCACCGCCATCACCCGGCCCTCGCGGCCGGCGAGCACCCGGAGCCAGGCATACTGAATGGCGTTGGTGTCCTGGAATTCGTCCACCAGCAGGTGCCGGAACCGGTGCTGGTAATGGGCGAGCAGGTCGGGCTGATTCAGCCACAGCTCGTGGCTGCGCAGCAGCAGCTCGGCGAAGTCCACCAGGCCACCCTGCTCGCAGAGCGCCTCGTAGCTCTCGTAGAGACGCTTGTGCGTCATCTGGAACAGGTCGTCGCCGGCGGGCACGTGCCGGGCCCGGCGCCCTTCGTCCTTCTGGGCGTTGATGAACCAGACCGCCTGGCGCGGCGGCCATTTCTGCTCGTCGATGTCGAGGGTGCGCATGACGCGCTTGACCAGCCGCAACTGATCGTCGGCGTCCAGGATCTGAAAGTTCTGGGGCAGGGCGGCCTCCTGCCAGTGCATGCGCAAAAGCCGGTGCGCGATGCCGTGGAAGGTGCCCACCCACAGTGAGCGCACCGGGATGTGCAGCAGCTCCTCGATGCGCGAGCGCATCTCGGTGGCGGCTTTGTTGGTGAAAGTGACGGCGAGGATTCCATGGGGGGAGACACCCTCGGCCTGAATGAGCCAGGCGATCCGGTGCACCAGCACCCGGGTCTTGCCGCTGCCGGCCCCGGCGATGACCAGGGCATGGCCCACGGGCGCGGTGACCGCCTCGCGCTGGCGCTCGTTCAATCCATCCAGGATGTAGCTTACGTCCACGAAGTCCCCTTGGAGCGCGCCGCGGCCGCGCTCCGGGACGCGGCCCGGTTACTCCACCGTGACCGATTTGGCCAGATTTCTCGGTTGATCCACGTCGGTGCCTTTCAGAACCGCGACGTGGTAGGCGAGCAATTGTAACGGCAGGACGTAGACGATGGGAGCCAGGATCTTGTGGACCGCGGGCAAGGCCAGGATCGTCACCCCGGGCTCGTTGTGGAAATCCAGGGTTTCGTCGGCGAACACCACCAGCTCACCACCCCGGGCCCGAACCTCCTGCAGGTTCGACTGCACCTTCTCGAGCAGCTCGTCGTTGGGGGCCACCGCCACCACCGGCATGTCCTCGTCCACCAGGGCCAGTGGCCCGTGCTTGAGCTCCCCGGCGGGATAGCCTTCGGCGTGAATGTAGGAAATCTCCTTGAGCTTCAGTGCCCCTTCCAACGCCACCGGGTACATGGGGCCGCGGCCCAGGAACAGGGTATGGGAGCGGTCGATGAAGCGCTCGGCCAGACGGCGCACGGCGGTGTCGAGGCGCAGGGTGCGCTCCAGGTCGGTCTCCAGACCGTGCAGGGCCTTGACCAGCTCGGCCTCGCGGACCTCGTCGAGCCCGTGGCGGCGTCCGAGCAGAATCGTGAGCAGCAGCAGATCGGTGAGCTGAGCGGTGAAGGCCTTGGTGGAGGCCACGCCCACCTCCGTGCCCGCGTGGATCATCAACGCCAGGTCCGACTCCCGGACCAGGGAGCTCGAGGCCACGTTGCAGATGGTGAGCGACGCCAGATACCCGAGCTTACGGGCCTCACGCAATGCCGCCAGGGTGTCGGCAGTCTCGCCGCTCTGCGAGATGGTGACGAACAGGCTGTCCGGCAGCACGGACACCTTGCGGTAGCGGAACTCCGAGGCGATCTCCACCTGACAGGGCATGCCGGTGAGCTCCTCGATCCAGTAACGGGCGATGGAGGCGGCATAGAAGCTGGTGCCGCACGCCACCAGGGTGACGGCGCGAGCGCGGTCGAAGATGTCGCCCGCCCCGACCCCGAAGGCTTCCTCGAGGACCCGGGTGCGGCCGAGACGGCCCTCCAGCGTGTCGTGGATCACCCGGGGCTGCTGATGGATCTCCTTTTGCATGAAGTGGCGGTAGTTGCCCTTGTCCACGTCGTCGTGGCCGAGCTCCACCTTCACCGTGCTCCGCACCACCGTCTCGTTGTCGACGTTCCACACCGCAATGGCGTCCCGGGTCACTTCCACCAGGTCGCCTTCCTCCAGGAAGATGAAGCGGTCGGTCACGGGGCGCAGGGCCAGGGGGTCCGAAGCGATGAAGTTCTCGCCGATGCCCTTGCCCACCACCAGCGGGCTCCCCATGCGGGCCGCCACCAGCCGGTCATCCGCATCGGCGGCCATGACGGCAATGGCGAAAGCGCCCTCCAGCCGGCGGATCGCGGCGCGCACCGCCTCCAGCAGCGCGCCGCCCGGCTCGTAGTAGCTCTCCACCAGGTGGGCGATGACCTCGGAGTCGGTATCGGAGGCGAACTCGTACCCGGCCTCCAGAAGCTCCGCGCGCAGACTCTGGTGGTTCTCGATGATGCCGTTGTGCACGACGCAGATGCGGCCGCGGGATTGGTGCGGGTGGGCGTTGATCTCGCTGGGCGCGCCGTGGGTGGCCCAGCGCGTATGGGCGATGCCGATACGGCCCCGCACCGGGCGGGCAGCCAGATCGTCCGCCAGTTCCCGGACCTTGCCCACCCGGCGCCGGCAATCGAACTCCGGGCCGGCGGCCGAGCCGGCGCTGGGAATCACCGCCATGCCGGCAGAGTCGTAGCCTCGATATTCGAGCCGCTGCAGACCCTCCAGCAGAATGGCGGGAACGTTACGGTCCGCCACCGCACCGACGATGCCGCACATAGGCGCTTACCCTTCCCGAGGTTCCTGGGAGGCGGATTTCCGGCGGTCCGGACGCACCCAGCCATGAATGTTGCGCTGACGCCCCCGGCCCACGGCCAGGTCCCCGGCCCCCACGTGCTGCGTCACCGTGGATCCGGCGGCGACGTAGGCATCGGAATCGAGCTCGAGCGGCGCCACCAGGGTGGCGTTGCTGCCCACGAACACCCGGTCACCGATGGTCGTGGGATGCTTGCCCAGACCATCGTAGTTACAGGTGATGGTGCCGGCACCCACGTTGCACGCCTCGCCGAGGCTGGCGTCGCCCAGGTAGGCCAGGTGGTTGGCCTTGGATCCCGGGCCGAGCGATGCCTTCTTGGTTTCCACGAAGTTGCCGATTCGCACCTGCTGAGCCAGCTCCGTCCCCGGGCGCAGCCGGGCGAACGGCCCGAGAGCGCAGTCGCTGCCGACCCGGGCACCGTCCACCAGCGTGTGGGGCTCGAGCACGGTATTGTCACCGATGACGGCGTCACGAACCACGCAGCCCGGGCCGATGCACACGCCGTCGCCGAGGACCACCTCGCCCTCGAACACGACGTTGACGTCCACGAAGCAGTCGCGGCCACTGGTAACGACACCGCGCACGTCCAGACGGGCAGGGTCCGCCACGGTCACACCGCCCATCATGAGCGCTTCCACCTGCTTGCGCTGATAACGGCGCTCCGCGGCGGCCAACTCGATGCGATCGTTGATACCGGCTACCTCGCCGGGGTCGGCGGCGGCCAGACCTGCCACGGGGACGTCGTCCCGCACCGCCATGGCCACGGTATCCGTGAGGTAGTACTCGCCCTGGGCATTGTCCGCGGAGAGATCGGCAAGGTACGGGGCGAGCAGGGCGCGCGGCGCAGCCATGATGCCGGAGTTGATCTCGCGAATGCCGCGCTCGTGCTCGTCAGCGTCCCGGTACTCCACGATCCCGGTTATGGCGCCGTTCGGGTCCCGCACGATCCGCCCCAGCTGACCCGGATCGTCGGGGCACGCGGTCACCAGCGCCAGAGCGCCGTCGGCGGCGGCGCCGACACACGCCTGCAGCGTGGACGCAGTGACCAGGGGTACGTCCCCGTACACCACCAGCACCAGCGCATCGTCGGCCACCGACGGCAGGGCCTGGGCCACCGCGTGGCCGGTTCCCCGCTGCTCCGCCTGGGTGACGAAATTCACCTCGTCGACCACCGCCGCGCGCACCGCGTCGGCAGCGTGTCCCACGACCACGTGTATGCGCGCAGGCTCCAGGGCACCCGCGGTGTCGAGCACGTGCTGCAACAACGTGCGCCCGGCCAGAGTGTGCAGGACCTTGGGGCGGCGCGACGCCATGCGGGTCCCCTGACCCGCGGCCAGGACGACGACCTCGAGGGGTTGGGATACGTTGTTCATAGTCCAGGCATCGAGCCGAAATCGGGAGTATAACCAGCGGCCGGGCAAAAAAACGGGGGCCGTTTGCCCCCGCATTGTAATGGATTGTTGCCGCCCGGCTCAGCGGCGGCGCCGGCGGCGCAGCTCCTCGAGGGTGCGCTGACGCGCCATGGCTTCGGCGAGCTGCGCAGCGGCCACGGAGTATTCGACCCCGGCCGCACGCTCCTCGAGCGCGTGCTCCGCTTCCTTCTGCGCCTCCAGGGCGGCGGCCTCGTCGAGATCCTCGGCGCGCACGGCAGTGTCTGCGAGCAGCGTCACCACACCGGGCTGCACTTCGAGAAAGCCGCCGGAAGCGAAGAAGACTTCCTCTTCGCCGTTGTCGAATCTCAGCCGCACCGGCCCCGGCTTGATGCCCGTGAGCAGAGGCGCGTGCCCGGGCATGATACCGAGCTCCCCCATGGTACCGGTGGCGCTCACCTGAGTGACGCGGCCCGAGAAGATCTCCTCCTCGGCGCTGACGATGTCACAGTGCATGGTCATGGCCATTCGCGGACCTCCTGATCAGGATTCCAGGCTCTTCGCCTTCTCCATTGCGTCCTCGATGCTGCCCACCATGTAGAACGCCTGTTCCGGCAGATGGTCGTAGTCACCGTCCAGGATGCCCTTGAAGCTACGCACCGTGTCCTCGCGGGAAACGAACTTGCCGGGGTTGCCCGTGAACTGCTCGGCGACGAAAAACGGCTGCGAGAAGAACTGCTGCACCTTGCGGGCGCGGTAGACGAGTTGCTTGTCTTCCTCCGACAGCTCGTCCATGCCGAGGATGGCGATGATGTCCCGGAGCTCCTGGTAGCGCTGGAGCACCTGCTGGACACCGCGGGCCACCTCGTAGTGCTCCTCGCCCACTACCAGCGGATCGAGCTGGCGGCTGGTGGAATCGAGCGGATCCACGGCGGGATAGATGCCCAGGTCAGTAATGGCCCGCGACAGCGTCACCGTGGAGTCCAGGTGCGCGAAGGTGGTCGCCGGCGACGGGTCCGTCAGGTCGTCCGCCGGCACGTAAATGGCCTGCACGGAGGTGATGGAGCCGGTTTTGGTGGTGGTGATCCGCTCCTGGAGCACGCCCATCTCTTCGGCCAGCGTCGGCTGATAACCCACGGCGGACGGCATCCGGCCGAGGAGGGCCGAGACCTCGGTGCCCGCCAGGGTGTATCGGTAGATGTTGTCGATGAACAACAGCACGTCGCGGCCTTCGTCGCGGAATTTCTCCGCCAGGGTGAGGCCGGTCAGGGCCACCCGCAGGCGGTTGCCCGGCGGCTCGTTCATCTGGCCGAACACCAGGGAGATCTTGTCGAGCACGCCGGCGTCGCCCATCTCGTGGTAGAAGTCGTTGCCTTCCCGGGTACGCTCGCCGACACCGGCGAACACCGACAGGCCCGAGTGCTCGATGGCGATGTTACGGATCAGCTCCAGCATGGTCACGGTCTTGCCCACGCCCGCGCCGCCGAACAGCCCGACCTTACCGCCCCGGGCGAAGGGGCAGATGAGGTCCACCACCTTGATACCGGTCTCGAGCAGCTCGTTGCCGCCGCGCTGATCCTCGAACTTCGGCGCTTCCCGGTGAATGGTCATGTGCTCCTTGGCGTTCACCGGGCCCTTCTCGTCGATGGGCTTGCCGAGCACGTCCATGATGCGGCCGAGGGTTTCCTCACCCACCGGGATGCTGATGGCGTCTCCGGTGTTCTCCACCTCGAGCCCGCGGGAGAGCCCGTCCGAGGGCCCCATGGCGATGGTCCGCACCACGCCGTCGCCGAGCTGCTGCTGTACTTCCAGCGTGAGGCCCGTCTGACCGACGGTGAGCGCATCGTACACCTTGGGCACGTTCTCCCGGGGGAACTCCACGTCGATGACGGCGCCGATGATTTGGACGATTCGACCGCTGCTCATGATTGTCTAGCCTCTCAATGTTCTCGTGTTCCAGTGCCTTGGGGGCGGCGCGGCTGGAGGTCGCTGCTACACCGCGGCGGCGCCGCCGACGATTTCGGCGATTTCCTGGGTAATGGCCGCCTGACGGGCGTTGTTGTAGATCAACGTCAGCTCGTCGATGATCTTCTCGGCGTTCTCGCTGGCGTTCTTCATGGCGATCATTTTGGCTGCCTGCTCACACGCCGCGTTCTCGACCACCGCCTGGTAGACCTGAGATTCCACGAACCGGGTCACCAGCGCCTCGATGAGCTCCCGGGCGTCCGGCTCGTAGAGATAGTCCCAGCGGTGCGCGTACTCCGCCTGATCCGCCGGGTCCAACGGCAGGAGCTGGCGGATCACCGGCTGCTGGGTCATGGTATTGATGAAGTCGTTGCTGGCGATGTACAGCCGGTCGATGCGGCCTTCCTCGTAGGCATCCAGCATGACCTTGATGCCACCGATGAGCTCAGAGACGGTCGGTACGTCGCCGACGCCGGTGATGGAAGCAGTGATGTTGCCGCCAACGGCTCGGAAGAACTGATTGCCCTTGTTGCCGATGAGGCCGAGATCCGCCTCGATGCCCTGAGCCTGCCAGTCCGCCATGTCCCGCAGCAGGGTACGGAACAGGTTGGCGTTCAACCCGCCGCACAACCCACGGTCGGTGGAGACCACGATGTAGCCGATGCGCTTGACCTCGCGGGCTTCCATGTACATGTGCCGGTATTCGGGGTTGGCGTTGGCCAGGTGCCCGATCACTGCACGGATCTTCTCCGCGTACGGCTTGCCTTCGCGCATCCGTTCCTGGCTGCGACGCAGGCGGCTGACCGCCACCATCTCCATGGCACTGGTGATCTTCTGCGTGCTCGAGACGCTTCCGATCTTCTTTTTGATGTCTTTCCCGACAGCCATAGTTCACCGATTCCCGTCCTAGAAGGACACCGTCTGCTTGTACGCCTCGATGCCCTGACGCATCTCGGCGACCACGTCGTCGTTGTAGACACCGGTCTCGTTGACGTTTTTCATGAAGTCGGCGTGCTCGGAGTTCATGTAGGCCAGCAGCCCTCGCTCGAACTCGAGCACCCGCTCCACCGGTACGTCTTCCAGGTAGCCCTCGTTGGCGGCGAACAGGCTCACCCCCATCTCTGCCACGCTCATGGGGCTATACTGCTTTTGCTTCATCAGCTCGGTCACGCGCTGGCCGTGCTCGAGCTGACGCCGGGTGGCATCGTCGAGATCGGAAGCGAACTGCGAGAACGCCGCCAGCTCGCGGTACTGGGCCAGGGCGAGCTTCACGCCGCCGGAGATCTTCTTCATGAACGGGAGCTGGGCGGAGCCGCCCACCCGGGAGACCGAAATACCCGGGCTCATGGCCGGGCGAATACCGGCGTTGAAGTTGTCGGTCTCGAGGAAGATCTGCCCGTCGGTAATGGAGATCACGTTGGTCGGCACGAACGCCGAGACGTCGCCGGCCTGGGTCTCGATGATGGGCAGGGCGGTCAGGGATCCGGTCTTGCCCTTGACCTTGCCGCCGGTCGCCTCCTCGACGTAGTCCTCGTTCACCCGGGCCGCCCGCTCGAGCAGTCGGGAGTGCAGATAGAACACGTCGCCGGGGTAGGCCTCACGGCCCGGCGGCCGGCGCAGCAGCAGCGAGATCTGGCGATAGGCCCACGCCTGCTTGGTGAGGTCGTCGTAGATGATCAGGGCATCTTCGCCGTGGTCGCGGAAGTACTCGCCCATGGAGCAGCCCGCGTACGCCGCGATGTACTGCATGGAGGCCGGCGTGGCCGCGCTGGCCGCGACCACCGTGGTGTATTCCATGGCGCCGTATTCTTCCAGCGTGCGGACGATGTTCGAGATGGTGGACATCTTCTGACCGATGGCCACGTAGATGCACTTAATGCCGCTGGATTTCTGGTTGATGATGGTATCCACGGCCACGGCGGTCTTGCCGATCTGGCGGTCGCCGATGATCAGCTCCCGCTGGCCGCGGCCGATAGGAACCATGGAGTCGATGGCCTTGAGACCGGTCTGAACCGGCTGGTCCACCGACTGGCGGGCGATGACGCCCGGCGCGACCTTCTCGATGGGGGAGGTTCCGGTGGCGTTGACGGGCCCCTTGCCGTCGATGGGGTTGCCCAGCGCGTCCACGACCCGGCCGAGGAGCTCCGGACCCACGGGGACTTCCAGGATGCGTCCCGTGCATCGGGCGGTCATGCCTTCGGAGAGGTCCTGGTACTCACCGAGAACCACCACCCCCACGGAGTCGCGCTCGAGGTTGAGCGCCATGCCGTAGACGCCGCCGGGAAACTCGATCATCTCACCGAATTGCGCGCCCGCCAGTCCGTGTATGCGCACGATGCCGTCCGAGACGCCGACGATGGTGCCTTCGTTCTGAGCTTCCGCGTGGACATCGAGGCTTTCGATGCGCCGTTTGATGATGTCGCTGATTTCGGAAGGGTTCAGTTGCTGCATTGTTGAATTCCTCAGTGTGCGCTTACGTTCGCTGCATTGCTTCGGCGAGCTTCTCGAGCCGCCCCCGGACGGACCCGTCGATGACGGTGTCGCCGGCGCGGATGACGGCGCCCCCCAGGATGTCGCTGTCGACCCGTCCGGTGAGACTCACCTCCCGATCGAATTTGCGCTGCAACACCTCGCGCAGGCGGTTGGATTGCGCCTCAGAGAGCTCGTAGGCGCTCGTCACCTCCACCTCGAGCACCCGTTCCGCCTCGGCCTTGCGGGCTTCGAATTGCTCCCGGAGCTCGCCGAGCACCGAAAGCCGCTTGTTGTGCGCCAGCAGGCGCACCAGGCTCTGCGCGCGATCGGTGAGTTCCTCGCCGCACACCTCGATGAGACGCTGGGCCTTCTGCTCCGGAGACAGCTCCGGCGACTCCAGCACGTTCCGAACCTTGTCGTGCTCGGACGCCACGGTGAGAAGCGTCAGCATTCTGGACCACCGGTCCAGAGCCTGCTCGGCCTGGGCCAGCTCGAACACGGCTTTGGCGTAAGGCCGGGCGAGGGTGGCCAATTCTGCCATGGAATCGCTCCTACAGCTCGGACGCGAGCGCGTCGAGCAGCTCGCTGTGCTTGGACTGATCGATGCTCGCGCCGAGCACGCGCTCCGCGCCGGCCACGGCGAGCACCGCCACCTGACCCCGCAGGGCCTCCTTGGCGCGGTTCAGCTCCTGCTCGATCTCGGCCTGCTGCGCCTGACGAATGCGCTCGCCCTCGGCGCGCGCGTCGTTCTTGGCGGATTCGATCATCTGGTTGGCCTGATTGCGCGCCTGGTCGAGGATCTGGTGAGCTTCCTCCTTGGCCTCGCGAAGCGCCTCGGTGGCCCGCTCCTGGGCGAGCTCGAGGTCCTTCTCCGCGCGCTCGGCGGCGGACAGGCCCTCACCAATGGCCTTCTGTCGCTCACGCATGGCATTGACCAGTGGCGGCCAGATGAACTTCCAGCAGAACCACACGAACACCAGGAACGTGATGCTCTGACCAATGAGCGTCAGGTTGAGTGTCATAAGCTCACCTCGAGTTCCGTTACGGATGACCCCGTGTTCAGCCAGCCAGGGCGAAGATCAGGTAGAGGCTGATACCCACGGCAATCATGGGAACGGCGTCCACCAGGCCGAGGATGATGAACAGCTGGGTCCGCAGCATCGGCAACAGCTCCGGCTGCCGGGCCACGCCTTCCATGAACTTGCCCCCGAGGATACCGACGCCGATGGCGGCCCCGATAGCACCCAGACCCATCATCAGTGCGGCTGCTAAGTACAATAGATCCATGATCACTCCAAAGTTTGAGTTGTTTGTTGCCCGTGAGAATGCGGCGATCCTCCGGACGGGACAGTCAGTGCTCCGACTCCACGTCGTGAGCCTGCGCTAGGTACACCACCGACAACACGGCGAAGATGCCGGCCTGCAGCGTGATGATCAGCACGTGAAACACCGCCCAGGCCCATTGGAGCACACCGCCGGCCAGCCCCATGGCCAGGCCCCCGGTGTACATCAACGCGATGAGGATGAAGATCATCTCCCCGGCGTAGAGGTTGCCGAACAACCGCAGCCCCAGCGAGATGGGCTTCGCCAGCAGGGTCACGCCCTCGAGAATCAGGTTGACCGGGGCAGCCCACTTCGGGAACGGATGAAACATGAGCTCCCCGAGGAAGCCGCCGAGGCCCTTCTGGGTGATGCTGTAGTAGATGACCAGGGCGAACACCGCCAGCGCCATGCCGAGGGTGATATTGGGATCGGTGGTGGGCACGATCTTCATGTACTCGATCCCGGCGGCGTAGGCGAGGCTGGGGATCCAGTCCACGGGCACCAGATCCATCAGATTCATGAGGAACACCCACACGAAGATGGTCAGCGCCATGGGCGCGATCATGTCGTTTTTGTAGGTGAAGATGCTGCGCACGTTGTCGTCGACGAACTCGACGATCATCTCCACGAAATTCTGCAGCCCGCCCGGGATGCCGGACGTGGCGCGGCTCGCCGCGGCCCGGAATATCGCCACGAACAGCACGCCGAGCCCCACCGACCAGAGCATGGAGTCGACGTTGATGGACCAAAAGCCCATGGCCTGGGCTTGCTCGGCACTCTGCGCGAACCCCCAGGTGCCGTCGGGATGCTGCCCGTACACCAGGTTCGTCAGGTGATGCTTGATGTATTCGCCTGAACTCTCGGTACCGCTCGCCATGCTGTTTCCAGTCCGCTCCTTCGCTCGATTGTCCCCGCAGCTCTCACTCCGGTCCGCCGCCGCGCGCGGCGGGCCCGACCACATACATCAACTGCATCGCCACGAAAGCTGAGAAGAATCCCAGCGGCGCGGGTTCGCACACCGCGAACACCAGGGCCATCAGGGTCACGGTCAGCACGAACTTCATGAGCCCCTGACCGAGAAGGCGACCCGGAGACCGCTCCCAACGCGCGCGCCACGCGAAATATGCCGCGGGGAGAACAACGACGCCCCCTGCCAACAAGGAAGCAATTGCCTCCGATTTGTCTACCCATGCGAACGCTGCGGCGACGATCAACGCCGTCGTCGCCTGAAGCAAGACGACCAGATAGGGCAGGGCCGGTACGCGGCTGCCCTTCACGCAGGTCCCGTGCAAGCAGGCCCCCAAAGGCGGCGCGTATTATAGGTACGCGGTTTCAGGGGTTCAATCGAAACCGTTGATTGTCGAAGCCATTTCGGCGTCACGGCGAACCCGGCGACGCGGCCTTCAGCGCAGGTGCGCGAGAATGCCTTCGAGCTCGTCGAGGCTGGAGTAGCGAATGATCAGCCGCCCCCGGCCTGGCCCGCCCTGAGCGATGCTCACCGGGGCACCCAGGCGCTCCGAGAGCTCCTGCTCGAGGCGGGCGGTGTCCGGGTCCCTGCCGGCGCTGCGGCGGCTCGCTTTACCGGCGTCGCCACCGCCCCGGTTTTGACGTTGTCGGACCAGATCCTCGGTCTGGCGAACCGACAGCTGCTTCTGGCTCACCTCGGCAGCCACCCGCTCCTGATCGAGCGGCTCGAGGGTGAGCAGGGCGCGGGCATGGCCCATTTCGAGCTCACCCCGTTGCAGCAACTCACGCACCGAAGGCGCCAGGTTCAAAAGGCGCAGCAGGTTGGTCACCGCCACCCGGGACTTGCCCACCGCGTCCGCCACCTGCTGCTGGGTGAGCTCGAACTCGTCCTTGAGCCGCTGCAGCGCGAACGCCTCCTCCAGCGGGTTGAGATCCTCCCGCTGGATGTTCTCGATGAGGGCCATGGCCGAGGCCTGCTCGTCCGTGACCTCCTTGACGATGGCCGGAATCTCGGTGAGACCCGCCATCCGGGCGGCGCGCCAACGACGCTCCCCGGCGATCAGCTCGTAGCCGCCCTGGGGCCGCGGCCGCACCAGGATCGGCTGCATGAGCCCCTGGGATCTGATGGACGCCGCCAGCTCCTCCAGGGCCTGCTCGGAGAACTCGCGCCGCGGCTGGTAGCGGCCGCGGATCACCGTATCCAACGGCACTTCGCTCTGCTCGCCACGCGCCTCGGCGGGCTCGGCGGCGTTGTCGTTCGTGTCCCCGGACAGTAGGGCGTCCAGTCCCCGGCCCAATCGTTTCCTGCTCACCCGGTCACCTGACTTTCACTGTGTTGCGCATACTTTCGCTGCATCTCTCCGGCCAGTGCCGTGTAGGCCACGGCTCCCCGGGAATGCCGGTCGTAGAGCAGCGCCGGCAGGCCGTGGCTGGGCGCCTCCGCCAGCCGCACGTTGCGGGGGATGACGGTGCGGAACACTCGGTCGCCGAAGTACTGAATGAGCTGGCGCGACACGTCGCGGGTGAGGCTGTTGCGCGGATCGTACATCGTCCGCAACAGCCCTTCGATGACCAGCTCGGGGTTGCCCCGGCTCCGCACCCCGTCGATGGTTTCGAGCAACGCGCTCAGGCCCTCGAGCGCGTAGTACTCGCACTGCATGGGAATGAGGACGCCATCGGCGGCGATGAGCGCGTTCAGGGTCAGAATGTTCAACGACGGCGGACAATCGATTACCACGTAGTCGAAGGGCGCGGCGTCCGCCGCGAGGCGATCCCGCATCCGGAACTCCCGGCGTTCCTGGCGCAGCAGCTCGAGCTCGGCGGCGGTGAGGTCGGTGTTGCCCGGAACCAGATCGTAGCCGCCCGGGCAACGCTGCATGACCTCGGTCACGGGACGGCCGTCGATGAGCCAGTCGTAGATGCTCTGCTCCAGCGCGTTCTTGTCGATCCCGGAGCCCATGGTCGCGTTACCCTGGGGATCGGTATCCACCAGCAGGACCCGGGCGTCCGACGCCGCCAGGGACGCGGCCAGGTTCACGGCGGTGGTGGTCTTGCCGACCCCGCCCTTCTGGTTCGCGATAGCGATGGTTCTCGTCACGGCCTGTCTCCATTCTCCCCCGCTGGACGGCGCTCGATCACCACCAGCTCGTGTGGCTGCTCGAGGCCCGGTATCGTCAGCCATGCCCGCTTGCTCACGCACCCGCCCGGCAGGCACCCGGGTACCGGCGCGCCACCCCGACCCTGGCCCTGATGCATGACGAGCAGCCGCCCGCCGTCGCTCAGCCGGCCACCGATCAACCGCCATACTTCCTCGATGCCGGCGACCGCGCGACTCACCACGGTGTCGAACGTGTCCCCCGGGGACAGGGCGCCCACGTCACCGCACCATGGCGACACGTTGTCCAGGCACAGCGCGCGCGCCGCGTGCCTGACGAAACGAATGCGCCGCGCGCTGCGATCCACCAGCGTGAACGCAACGTCCCTGCGCACGATGGCCAAGGGTACTCCCGGCAGGCCCGCACCGGTACCCAGATCCAGCACCCGCGCTCCCGAGAGCCAGGGCGCCACACTCAACGAATCCAGTAGATGCCGGGGCAGCAGACGGTGGACGTCCTTGCGCGACACCAGATTGAACGCCCGGTTCCAACGCAGCAGCAGCTCCCGGAACTCGAGCAGCGCACGTTGCTGCGCGGAGTCGAGCTCGACGTCGAGCACCGCGGCATCCGCCGCGAGGGCCTGGGCTTCCCGGCACGGGTCAGGCACGGGCCGCGCTGCCGGAATCCTCCGCGGCCCCCCGGCTGCGCGCCGGGACAGCCGCGTGCTTCCTCGCGTGAACGAGCAGCACGGAAAGTGCCGCTGGCGTGATGCCCGGAATGCGTGCCGCACGGGCGAGGGTGCGCGGACGCACCTCGGCGAGTTTCTGGCGCAGCTCGTTCGACAGCCCCGGAACGGCGTCGAAGTCGAAATCGGCGGGCAGCTCGATGCTCTCGTGGCGGCGGACCCGCGCGATGTCCTCTTCCTGGCGGCGGATGTAACCCGCGTACTTGGCCTCGATCTCCACCTGCTCGCGCACTGCCGGATCGTGCTCGCCAAGCGCCATGGCCTCGGCAACGCGCGCCATGGTCACCGCCGGCCGCTTCAGGAATCCCAGCACGGTTCCGTCGCGGCCGATCTGCTCACCGGTGGCTGCTTCCAGCGCGGCGGCGAGCTCGCTGCCCGGTCGCAGCCGCGTGCTCTCGAGCAGCGCGCTCAGGGCGTCGACCGAGTCCCGCTTCGCCCGGTACGCGCGCCAGCGGCTATCCCCCACCACGCCCAGCTCGCGCCCGATCCCGGTGAGACGGTGATCGGCGTTGTCCTCGCGCAGCCGGAGCCGGTACTCGGCACGGCTGGTGAACATGCGGTACGGCTCGCTGGCGCCCTGGTTCACCAGATCGTCCACCAGCACGCCGATGTAAGCTTCGTCGCGCCGGGGCCACCAGGCTGGGCGGCCCGCCACCTTCCTGGCGGCATTGATGCCCGCCAGCAGACCCTGGGCCGCTGCTTCCTCATAGCCGGTGGTGCCGTTGATCTGCCCGGCGAAGAACAACCCCTCCAACACCCGGGTCTCAAGGGAGTACGCCAGATCCCGCGGGTCGAAAAAATCGTACTCGATGGCATACCCCGGACGCGTGATGTGCGCCTGCTCGAAGCCCGCGATGCTGCGGACCAGCTCGAGCTGAACGTCGAACGGCAGACTCGTCGAGATGCCGTTCGGGTACAGCTCGTGGTTGTCGAGCCCCTCCGGTTCCACGAACACCTGGTGCTGCACCCGCTCCGCGAAGCGCACCACCTTGTCCTCGATGCTCGGGCAATAACGCGGTCCAGCGCCTTCGATCACCCCGGAATACATGGGCGAGCGGTCGAGCCCGGCACGGATGATGTCGTGCGTGGTCTCGTTGGTGTACGTGATGTGACAGGGTAGCTGACGGGGATGCTCATCCACGCTGCCCAGCATCGACAGGCAGGGCAACGGCTCGTCGCCCGGCTGCGTCTCCATGACGGAGAAATCCACGGTCCGGCCATCGATCCGGGGCGGGGTTCCGGTTTTCAATCGGCCGACCCGGAACGGCAATGCCCGCAACCGCTCCGCCAGGGCGTTCGACGGCGCGTCACCGGCCCGGCCACCGGCGTGGCTGTCCGTGCCTAGGTGGATACGCCCCCCAAGGAAAGTGCCCGTGGTTAGCACCACCGCCGGCGCGTGAAAAGTGAGCCCGATCTGCGTGTGCACACCGGTCACCCGGTCGCCATCCACCGCCAGATCCACGACAGGCTGCTGGAATAGATGCAGGTTCTCCTGCGCTTCGAGAAGCGAGCGCACGGCCTGGCGGTAGAGCGCACGATCGGCCTGGGCGCGGGTCGCCCGCACCGCCGGTCCCTTGCTGGCATTCAGCACCCGGAACTGGATGCCGGCGCGGTCGGCGGCGCGGGCCATCACGCCGTCGAGCGCATCGATCTCCCGCACCAGGTGACTCTTGCCGATGCCTCCAATCGCCGGGTTGCAGGACATGGCACCGATGGTGTCCAGGCTCTGGGTGAGCAGCAGCGTCCGCGCGCCGCTGCGGGCGGCAGCCATGGCGGCTTCACAGCCGGCGTGGCCGGCGCCGATGACGATCACGTCGAATGTCTGGGGATGTTCCATGGTGCGTAACCCGGGCCCGGGTGAGTGGGGACGCGCAGTATAAGCCTCTATTTGCCAATGCAAAAACTCGAGAAGATCTCGCCGAGCAACTCGTCGGCGGTGGTCTCCCCGACGATTTCTCCCAGAGACTGGTGTACCAGCTTGAGCTCCTCCGCCACCAGCTCGGGCGCCACACGCTCCGCGAGCAGGGACTCTGCCCGCGCCACCGCGGCCGACGCAGCGTCCAGCGCTTCGATGTGGCGCCGCCGGGCGGTGAAGGTGGATCCTTCCGAGGCGTAGCCCACGCGCTCCAGGATCAGATCCACCAGCGCGTCCACGCCGGCGCCGGTGAGGGCGGAGAGGCGCACCACCGCCACGGCGCCGGCCGCGGACCCGGCCACGGCGCCTGCGGCGCCACCGCTCAAGTCCACCTTGTTGCGTACCCGGAGCAGCCGCCGGGGTTCAATGCCGGCGGCCTGCAGGGTCTCGAGGACCGGCCCTTCGGCGGCGCGGTCGTCCTCGAGCACCACCACCAGGTCGGCCTGCAACGCCTGCTCGCGGGCCCGGCGGATTCCTTCTTCTTCCACGGCGTCGGCGGCGTCGCGAATCCCCGCGGTGTCGACGATGCGGATGGGCAATCCCTTCAGGGTCAGGTCGGCATGCACCAGATCACGGGTGGTGCCGGGAATCTCGGTAACGATGGCCCGGTCCTGCCCCGCCAGCCGGTTCAGCAGGCTGGACTTGCCCACGTTCGGCGCTCCCACCAGCGCCACCGCCACGCCTTCGCTCAGCAGCATGCCCTGACGGGTTTCCCCGGTGAGCGCGGCGAGGCGCTCCCGGACCGCGGCGAGGCGCTCCGGCACCTGCCCCTCGGCGAGAAAATCCGCGTCCTCCTCGGGGAAGTCCATGGCCGCCTCGACGTAGACGCGCAGCTCGGTCACCGCGCCGTCGAGCTCGCCTACGGCTCGGGAGAACGTCCCCTGGAGCGAACGCATGGCGCCCCGGGCGGCAGCGCCGGAGGCGCTGGCGATGAGATCCGCCACGGCCTCGGCTTGCGCCAGATCGAGCTTGCCGTTGTGGAACGCCCGCTCGGTGAACTCGCCGGGGCGCGCCAGGCGCGCCCCGGCGCCCAGCACTGCGTCGAGCAGCAACTGCAGGACCACCGGGCCGCCGTGCCCCTGCAGCTCCACCACGTCCTCGCCGGTGAACGATGCCGGTCCGGGGAAGGCGAGGCACAGGCCAACGTCGATCAGCGATCCGCCGGCATCCCGAAACTCGGCGTAATGGGCATATCTCGGCGTCAGTGATCGCCCACTCATCCGCCGGCCGATAGCCAGCGCCGCCGGTCCGGAGATGCGCACGATGCCGATGCCGGCCATCCCGGGCGCGGTAGCGATGGCAGCGATGGTGTCGGCGTCCACCGCGGCCGACGCCATCGTCGACACGTCAGGTTCTAGCGGCGTGTTTCGCGTCATTCTGACGCATGATCCACCATTGCTGCGCAATGGAGAGCACGTTGTTCACCAGCCAGTAGAGCACCAGGCCCGCCGGGAAGAACAGGAACAACACCGTGAACATCACCGGCATGAGCCGCATCATCCGCTGCTGCATGGGATCACCCACCGCCGGGCTCATCAGCTGTTGCAGGTACATGCTGGCCCCCATGAGCAACGGCAGCACGAAATAGGGATCCATGGCGGACAGGTCACGAATCCAGAGCATGAACGGCGCGTGGCGCAGCTCCACACTCTCGAAGAGCACCCAGTACAGGGCAATGAAGATCGGCATGGGCAGCAGCATGGGCAGACAGCCGCCGAGAGGATTCACCTGTTCCTTCTTGTACAGGGCCATCATTTCCTGGGACAGCTTCTGGCGATCGTCGGCGTATCGTTCCTGCAGCCGCTTCATCTGTGGCGCGATCCGGCGCATGTTGGCCATGGAGCGATAGCTCGCGGCGGAAAGCGGATACAACGCCAACTTCACCAGCACGGTGAGGAGAATGATCGCCGCGCCCCAGTTGCCGACGACGCCGTAGATCCAATCGAGCACCTTGAACAACGGCACCGCGAGCCACCAGAGAAAGCCGTAGTCCACGGTCAGGTTCAGGTTCGGCGCAATGTCCTCGAGCCGGCTCTGATCCTTGGGGCCGGCGTAGAAACGCGAATGAAACTCGCCGACGCCTCCGGCCGGCACCGAGGCGAGCGGCGCGGTGTAGCCGACAATGTACGTTCCATCCCGGTGCTTGTGACCATAGAACCGGTTGGTCTGCTCCGGATCCGCAACCCAGGCGCTGAGGAAATAGTGCTGCAGAAAGGCGATCCAGCCCCCTTCCACGGCGCTCTGGAACGCTTCCTCGTCGAGGTCCTCGAAAGAGACCTTCTCGTAGCGGCTCTCGTCCGTGGTGAGCGCGGCACCGAGGTACGGCTGCGGTCCCAGGGTGAACGGCTTCTCCCCGTAGCCTTCCCGATCATCGCGCTTTATCTGCGCGAACAGACCCGCGTTCAAAGGCTCGCCGGTGCGATTCTCCAGGCGGTACCGCAGGTCGACCAGGTAGTCGTCGGGAGAGAACACGTACGACTTCCGTATCCGCTGACCCTCGGCTTCCGTGGTCAGTGTCACCGTGAGCGGCTCGTTGCCGGTAAGTTGATACTCACTTTTCTCCGCCTCGTAGACGGGTCGCTCGCCGGACGCATCCACGCCGTCCGGACCCACCAAGCCGCTCTGCGCAATGTAGGTGTGGCCGCCGCCGCGATTGAGCAGCAGATACGGCTCGGGCTGATCGATGTCCAGACGGTGGCGGGGCAGCTGCACCCGGACGATGTCGCCGCCGACGCGATCGATCCAGACGTGCAGGGTCGGAGTGACCACCTCGACCAGACGATCCTCGGGGGCGGACGCATCCCCGGGGGCCTCGCGCGGAGGTTGCTGGCCCTCGCCCACCAGAGACGGGTCGGGGACGTCGGATGCCCCCGCAGTATCCCCGGCCGGGGCGGTTTCGTCCGCGGATGCCGGGGCATCCGCAGGCGACTGTGCGTCTGCGGGCGCCGGGGCGTCCATCGCCGGCACGTCCTGGAGGTCCGGCTCCGCCGCGATCTGCGCGGGCTCCTGCTGGCGCATGTAGTCGTCGTTCCAGGCGAGGATCAGCAGGTAGGCGGTAGCCGCCAGGCCGATGAGCAGCACCACCCGCTGCACTTCTGTGGAAAGCATGGTCAGTTCAGGACTCCTTGCGCTCCGTTGCGGTCGGCCCGTCGGGCACGAGGTCGACGCCGCCGCTGTGGAGGGGATGGCACCGGCAGAGACGGCGCACGGCGAGCCACGAGCCGCGGGCGAAGCCATGGGTCTCGATGGCTTCGTAGGCGTAATGCGAGCAGGTGGGGTAGAAACGGCACTGCCTGCCCAGCCAGGGGCTCAGCGTGATCTGATAAGCGCGGACGGTAGCGAGCGCGATTCGCGTTGGCAGTCGTGTGGGCATCACGGTCAGCTCGTATGCAACTCCGAAAGCAGCGCCTCAAGAGAGGCGCGATACAGGTCGTTCGGGGCAGGACCCGTCACGCGGATCACGATGTCCATCGGCGGCAGATTCCGGCGCCGGCGCCGGAACGTGTCGCGGAGGACGCGCTTGGCGCGGTTGCGCTGGTGCGCCTTGGGCAGCGCGCGTTTGCCCACCACCAGACCCAGGCGAGCGGTGTGCATTCTATTAGCAACGGCGCTCAGACGTAATGGTCCGCGACGCTTACGCAGGGTCGCGGCTCGAAAGACGTGGTCGAACTCCCGCGCGTGGCAGAGCCGAACCTCCGGCGGAAAGCCCTCCGTCCCGTCGAAGTTCAAGCAGACTCAGGCGGAAAGACGCTTGCGCCCCTTGGCGCGCCGCGCGTTGATCACTCGGCGACCGCCACGGGTAGCCATCCGGGCACGGAAACCGTGGTTGCGCTTACGCTTCACGTTGCTTGGCTGGAACGTTCTCTTCATCAGCGTCTCTCGAGGGGTTGCAGGTCTGTCGGCGTCGCCCAGTGGTGCCAGCTCACCGGCGACCACGGCTCGCGTGGCCGGCCACCCGGAAAGGGGAGCGGATTTTATGGAGCCGTGGTCGGGGAGTCAAATAACAAGAAATGGGTGTTTTCAGCTGAGGGAGGATGGTTGTTGTTCGTTGGGGCGGCGTTCGGCTGTTGATATGTGGCGAAGATGGCGCGGTGGCGGCGCACGATCGAGTGGATGATCTTGTGGAAAAGCTCTGCAGGAGGCGCTACCGGAATGTGGGTAACGGAGACGCGATCGGGTCGCTCACCAGGGGGTAAGAATTTATCCACAGCTTCTTCAGAGAGTTCCTCACAGTGCCCGTTCAGGCGGGGAAACGGGCCCGTGCCGACCTTGCGGCGCTAAGCTTTTGAATTTGTGGTTCATCCGCGAATGTCCCGGTTTTTTCTCGATTTCCGCGTAGCCAACGTTCGAAGGAACTCGATAGAATCCTCGGAAACTCGAACGCATATCCAGCTGCCTCGGGCGACGGGGCCGACTGCTTTTTTGGGGGGCATTCAGTGGGACGTTCTGTATGGAACCGGTGTCTGGATCGGCTGCAGGATGAGCTGCCGTCACAGCAGTTCAATACCTGGATTCGGCCACTGCAAGCCCGGCACGAGGACGACGGGCAGTTGCGGATTCTCGCTCCGAACCGGTACGTGAAGAATCAGATTCAGGCGCAGTATCTCGATCGCATTCACGAGCTGCTCGAGCAGCTCGGGGATCCCGTCTCCCCGGTCGCAGTCCGACTGGACATCGGGACCAGCGAAGTGATGGAGGGCCGGCCGCTGCGCGCCGATGGCGGGAGCGGCAATGGAACCGATAGTGCCTCCGCAGCGGAGCCGGCACGGGCGGCGGAGCCCGGCCACAAGCTCAACGAGGAGTTCGTGTTCGAGACCTTCGTGGAAGGGAAATCGAACGAGATGGCCAAGGCGGCCTCGATGCAGGTGGCGGCCAATGCCGGGAAGTCGTACAACCCGCTGCTCCTCTACGGGGGCGTGGGGCTGGGGAAGACCCACCTGATGCAGGCAGTGGGCAATCAGATCCAGCAGAACGACCCCGGCGCCAAGGTGGTCTACTTGCATTCGCAGCGTTTCGTTCAGGACATGGTGAAGGCGCTGCAGCAAGGCACCATGGACGACTTCATGCAGTACTATCGATCGGTGGACACGCTGCTCATCGACGACATTCAGTTCTTCGCGAACAAGCTGCGCTCGCAGGAAGAGTTCTTTCACGTGTTCAATGCGCTGCTCGAGCGGGACCGGCAGATGGTACTGACGTGTGACCGGTACCCGCGGGAGATCGACGGCCTCGAGGAGCGACTGAAATCCCGGTTCGTCTACGGTCTGACACAGGAGGTGGAGCCGCCGGAGCTCGAGACCCGGGTGGCGATCCTCATGAAGAAGGCCGAAGCGGAGGAAGTGGAGCTCGACTCCGCTGTGGCCTTTTTCATCGGCGAGCGCATTCGGTCGAACGTGCGCGAGCTCGAAGGGGCGCTGCGCCGGGTGATCGCCAATGCGCGGTTCACCGGCAGCCGGATCACCATCGAACAGGTGAAGCGGGCGCTGCGCGATCTGCTGGCGATTCAGGATCGCCAGGTCAGTATCGACAACATCCAGCGGCTGGTCGCCGAGTACTACAACATCAAGATTTCCGATATTCTGTCGAAACGGCGCAATCGCACGATCGCCAGGCCCCGGCAGATGGCCATGTTCCTGGCCAAGGAGTTCACCAACCATTCGCTGCCCGAGATCGGCGAAGCGTTCGGCGGGCGCGATCACACCACGGTTCTGCACGCGTGCAAGCGCATCGCGGAGCTCAAGGACACCAGTGCGGACGTGAGCGAGGATTACCGGAATCTGGGCCGGCTCCTCTCCAACTGAAGGCGGCAGAAGAAAGGTAGCGCATGAAGTTCACCACCAATCGGGAAGCTTTGCTACGGCCATTGCAGCTGGTAACGGGCGTCGTGGAGCGGCGCCAGACACTGCCGGTGTTGTCGAATCTGCTGGTGGTGGCGGAAGACGGCGGGCTGTCGCTCACCGGCACGGATCTCGAGGTGGAGCTGGTGGCTGTGGATCGCAGTTGCACCATCGAAACGCCGGGGCGGACCACCATTCCGGCACGCAAGCTGGCGGACATCTGGCGATCCCTTCCGGAAGGGGCCGAGGTGAGCGTTCAGGTGGAGGAGAGTCGTGCCATCGTGCGCTCCGGTCGCAGTCGTTTCGCCCTTTCGACGCTGCCCGCGGCGGATTTTCCCACGGTGGAAGGCGGAGACGGCGAGCTCGAGCTGTCGCTGCCGCAGAAGCAGTTGCGCAGGTTGCTTGACCAGGTGAGCTTCTCCATGGCGCAACAGGACGTCCGCTATTTCCTCAACGGTATGCTCATCGAGGTGACCCGCGACCACACCCGGACCGTGGCCACGGACGGACACCGGCTGGCCATGTGTACGATACCGGGTGGGGTTGCCGGCAACGAGCCGGTTCGGGCGATCATTCCCCGGAAAGGGGTCCTCGAGCTTGGGCGCCTGCTCGATGATGGCGAGGCGTCGGTGACCGTGTACGTCGGCTCCAACCATCTCCGCGTGACCTTGGGGCCGTACACGCTGACCACGAAACTCGTGGACGGCAAGTTCCCGGACTACGAGAAGGTGGTCCCTGCTCGCACCGACAATACCCTGAAGGGAGATCGTGAGACGCTGAAGCAGGCCTTCAATCGGGCTTCGATCCTCTCCAACGAAAAGTACCGTGGTATCCGTCTGATCATGGAAGGGGATCAGCTCAACATTCAGGCGAACAATCCCGAGCAGGAAGAGGCCGAGGAGACGGTCCCGGTGAGCTACAGCGGCGAACGCATGGAGATCGGCTTCAACGTCAGCTATCTCCAGGACGTCCTTAACGTGCTCGATACGGAAGAGGTCTTCGTCAGCGTCGCGGACGCCAACAGCAGTGCGCTGGTGGAAGGCGCCGGGAACGACGAAGCGCTGTACGTCGTCATGCCGATGCGCCTTTAGCAGGCGCCGCGCGCTGGCCAGTGTGGTTTCAGCGACTCGATATCCACGATCTACGTAACCTGGAAGAGGTCCATCTGGATCTCTGTCCGGGGCTCAACTACCTGCACGGAGAGAACGGGGCCGGAAAGACCGCGGTGCTGGAAGCGGTGCACCTGTTGGCCCGGGGTCGCTCCTTCCGCAGCCCTCAGAGCGTGGATGTGATTCGGCAGGCCGCCGAGCGGCTGCAGGTTCACGCTCAGGTCGCCGACGAGCATCGTGGGACGGTGCAGGTGGGCCTTGCGAAGTCGCGTCGCGATCGCACCGAGCTGCGGATCGACGGTGAACCCGGGCGACGGCTGTCCCAGGCCGCCGCCCTGCTGCCCTTGCAGGTGATGGTACCGTCGTTGAGTGATCTGGTGTTCGGGTCGCCGGCGGAGCGCCGGCAGTGGCTGGACTGGGGATTGTTCCACGTGAAACCTGGGTATCTGGGGACCCTGCGCAGCTATCTGCATGCGCTGCGGCAACGCAATGCCGCGCTGAAGGCCATGGCGGGCGGAGCGCTGCAGCCCCGGGAGCTCGAAGTCTGGACCGAGGAGGCCGCACGCCTAGGCGAGGCGGTGGCGGAGGAGCGGGCGGCGTATCTGGCCGAGCTCATCCCCGAGGTGGTGGGGGTAGCCCGGGAGCTCACGCCGTCCATGGCGGTGGCCATCGAGCACCGGCGCGGCTGGTCCGGCGATCAGGGGTTACGGAAAGTCCTGGGTGATTCGGTGCCAAGAGAGGTAAAATCGGGCACGACGCAGAGCGGTCCGCACCGGGGGGACGTGGCGTTGCGTCTCGCGGGGATGCCCGCGGGGGCGGCGGCGTCTCGAGGTCAGGGTAAGGCCCTGGCCAGCGCCATGATGCTCGGGCAGGCCCGCCTGCTCATGCGCACGGCTCGACGGGCGAGCGTGTTTCTCATCGACGACATCGGTGCGGAGCTGGACCTTCCGCACAGCGCGCGATTCTTTCGCCTGCTGGCCGAGCTGGGGTCGCAGATACTCGCCACCTCCAACAGTGGCCCGGAGGCTTTGCGGGGGGTGGAGGGCACGGAGCTCGCCGTGTTCCACGTGGAACATGGTCGGGTAACCCGGGTTGAGCCATGAAACGATTCACCTGCAGGCTGCGGGTGACAGAGAGGATGATGCATGCCTGAGAAGGATTACGATTCCAAGAGCATCAAAGTGCTCCGTGGACTGGATGCGGTCCGCAAGCGGCCGGGAATGTACATCGGCGACACCGAGGACGGCACCGGACTCCACCACATGGTTCAGGAGCTCGTGGACAACGCCATCGACGAAGCCCTGGCCGGGCACTGTAATCGCATCGATGTCATCATCCACCCGGAAGAAGCCGTCACCGTGCGCGATGACGGTCGCGGCATTCCCGTGGATCTGCACCCGGAGGAGGGCGTGTCCGCCGCGGAGGTGATCATGACGACCCTGCACGCCGGGGGGAAGTTCGATGACAACAGCTACAAAGTGTCCGGCGGCCTCCACGGGGTCGGGGTCTCCGTGGTCAATGCCCTCTCCAAGGAGTTCCGCCTCACCGTCCGGCGGGACGGGATCGTCTACGAGCAGACGTATGCCCATGGCGTGCCCAATGCCCCGCTCACCCAGGTGGGCGAGACCACCGATCGCGGCACCGAATGCTACTTCCGTCCCTCGGACGAAACGTTCCGCAATGTGACCTTTCATTACGACTTGCTCGCCAAGCGCCTGCGCGAGCTGGCTTTCCTGAACTCCGGTGTCCACATCCACCTGGCCGACGAGCGTACCGGCAAGGAAGAGACTTTCCTCTACGAAGGTGGGCTGAAAGCGTTCGTGGAGTACCTGAACCACAATAAAAGCACTCTCAACCAGGTGTTTCACTTCGACGCCACCAGCCGCGAAGACGGCATCGGGGTCGAAGTGGCGATGCAATGGAACGACGGCTTCCAGGAGCAGGTGTTCGCCTACACCAACAACATCCCCCAGCGGGACGGCGGTACCCACATGGCCGGCTTCCGCGCTGCCCTAACCCGCTCGTTGAACGGCTACATCGACCGCGAAGGACTCCTGAAGAAGGTGCAGGTCACTACCTCCGGGGACGATGCCCGGGAGGGCCTGACGGCCGTGGTATCCGTCAAAGTGCCGGATCCCAAGTTCTCCGCTCAAACCAAGGACAAACTGGTCTCGAGCGAAGTGAAGCCCGCGGTGGAGCAGGAGCTCTCCCGGGCGTTCTCGGAATACCTCGACGAGAACCCCCAGGACGCCCGCGCCGTGGTGACCAAGATGATCGATGCCGCCCGCGCCCGGGAGGCCGCGCGCAAAGCGCGGGACATGACCCGCCGCAAGGGGGCCCTGGATATCGCGGGGCTTCCGGGCAAGCTCGCCGATTGCCAGGAGAAGGACCCGGCCTTATCGGAGCTGTATCTGGTGGAGGGGGACTCGGCCGGCGGGTCGGCCAAGCAGGGCCGCGACCGACGGACTCAGGCGATCCTCCCGCTGCGCGGCAAGATCCTCAACGTGGAGAAAGCACGTTTCGACAAGATGCTGTCGTCCGCGGAAGTCGGCACCATGGTGACGGCCCTGGGCTGCGGTATCGGCCGCACCGAGTTCGACCCGGACAAGCTGCGATACCACCGCATCATCATCATGACCGACGCCGACGTGGACGGCAGCCACATCCGCACGCTGCTGCTCACCTTCTTCTTCCGCCAGATGCCGGAACTCATCGAGCGGGGGCACGTCTACATCGCCCAACCGCCCTTGTTCAAGATCAAGAAAGGCAAGCAGGAACACTACGTCAAGGACGAGGTGGAGCTACAGGACTACATCCTCCAGCTCGCGCTGGAGAACGCGAAATTGTATGTGAACGCCCAGGCACCGGCCATCGATGACGCCCAGCTCCAGCAACTGGCACGGGAATACACGATGCTGATGCTGCGCCTCGATCAGCACAACCGGGTGTATCCGCGCGTCATCACCGAGCGACTCATCGATCTGCCCAGCGTGGACCGGGCGCGCATGGCCGACGAGTCTGCCATGGCATCCTGGAGTGAGGACTTACAAACCGCCATCGGCATGATCGACGGCGAATTGCCCATCGTCCATCTGGAGTTCGACGCGGAGCATCAGGTGCACGTGCCGGTGGTGCAGCTCCGCGTCCGCGGGATCACGGAGCAGATCAGGCTCTCGTACACGTTTTTCATGAGTCCGGAGTACCGCGAGATTGCCGCCCTCGGTGAGCACGTCCACGGGCTGCTCGAGGAAGGCGCCTACGTGCAGCGCGGCGACAAGCAGACGGCGGTGGAGAGCTTCGGCGAAGCCCTGAACTGGCTGCTCACCGAAGCCAAGCGCGGGCTCGACGTTCAGCGCTACAAGGGTCTCGGCGAGATGAATCCGGATCAGCTCTGGCAGACCACCATGGATCCCAACGTCCGGCGCATGCTTCAGGTCAGTGTGGACGACGCCATTGCCGCCGATCAGATGTTCACCACGCTCATGGGCGACCAGGTGGAGCCGCGGCGCGAGTTCATCGAGTCGAATGCTCTTCAGGTGGTGAATCTGGACGTGTGAGGGTCTCCGGCGCGGGCGAGGCGGTGTCACCCGGTGCCCGCGGCAGCCGCGCCCTGAGCGCGTCGAAGGTCTCCGCAACGGCTGCCTGGATCTCTTTGCTGGAAAGCCCGGCGGTGGTGATGGGCTCGCTGATGATCACCTGGATCTCTCCGGGGCGCTTGGCGAGCGCGTGGGCGGGCCAGAACGTGCCGGAGTTGTGCACGACCACGAGTATGGGGGACCCGGTCTCGGCTGCCAGCGCCGCGCCGCCCGGGTGAAAGCGCCCGGTGACCCCGGCAGGCATGCGGGTGCCCTCGGGGAAGAGCACCACCCATATGCCTTTCGACAGCCGTTCCGCCCCTTCCCGGATCAAGGTCTTCAGCGCCTGGCGATGTCGCTTGCGATCGATGGCAATGGGCCGCAACAGACGGAACGCCCAGCCGAAGAACGGGATGTGGAGCAACTCTCTCTTGATCAGGGTCGCCTGGGGTGAGAACAGCCGCTGCAGGAACAGGGTTTCCCACGTGCTTTCGTGGCGCGCCATCACGATGCAGGGGTCTTCCGGCAGGTTCTCGCGACCCGTCACCCGCTGGCGGATGCCGCACGTCAGCCGCAGCCAGGCGAGGCAGAACCAGGTCCAGCAGCCGATGATGAAACGGAACCGCCATCGGTAGGGCAGCAGCCAGCCAACCAGCACCGACAACGTTCCCCACACCACCGTGGCGAGGGTATAGCCGACATAGAAGGCTGCGGCTCTCAGATGGCGCACGAGGCACCGTCCGCCAATGCAGCAGCCACCGCTGCCAGGTCATCGGCCACGCAGGTGACCCCGAGCGCCCGGGCACGGGTCTCCGCGTTCGCGCCGTTACCCGTTCGAACCAGCACCGGCGTACACCCGGCGCGCCTTGCCGCCTCGACGTCCTTGAGAGAATCCCCCACGAACAGTGTCTCCTTCGCATCACAATCGAGGTCGTGCATCATCCGCAGCAGCATACCGGGATTCGGCTTGCGGCACTCGCAGTGTGCTTCGGGGACGTGCGGACAGTAGATCAGCCCGTCCAGCGCTGCACCCGCCTTCGCGACATGGCCATGCAACTTGCGATGGATGCGCTCGAGCTCAGCCGGCCGGATGATCCCGCGGCCGATGCCCGCCTGATTGGTGCAGACCGCCACCCGCAGTCCCTGCGCCTTCATGCGCGCGATGGCAGCGATGGAACCCGGCAGGGGATGCCACTCCTCGGCGGTCTTGATGTAGTCGGGGGAGTCGTAATTGATGACTCCGTCCCTGTCGAGCAGGATCAGTCTGGCCATCCGGGTGCGGGCGGGTACAATCCGCCGCGCAATCTACGGTATCTCATGGTCATGGTCAAAATCCCGCGCAGCGAGCTGGCCCGGCAGTGGCGGCGCTGACGCCGCGCCTCGTCACGGCGCTGACACGCGCGTCGAGTGCGTTGTCGCTGAACGCCCAGCGCACGCTGGGCCGCTGGCTCGGCCGCGTGGCCTGGTACGCGCGCGCGGAGCCCGCCCGCACGACCCGGATCAACCTGCGCGCGTGCTTTCCCGACTGGTCGCCGGAGGCGCGCCGCTCGGTGGGGCGGCGCAGCCTGGAACATACCGGCGAGACGCTCATGGAAACCGGTGTGGTGTTCCATTGGCCCGACGCGCAGTGGCGCCTGCTCGAGCAGCAGGTGGAGGGGGCAGCCCTGTTCGACCGCGCCCGAGCGGAGGGTCGCGGCGTTCTGATTCTCGCGCCCCACTTTGGCAACTGGGAATTTCTGGCGCTGACGCTCGGGCGTTACCGAGTGACCGCGCTGTACGATCCACCGCGTCTCGCCGCTCTGGAGCCGTTGATCCGGCGGGCGCGCAGCCGCACGGGCTCGCAACTGCTCCCCATCGACGCGCACGGGCTCCGCGGCTTCTACCACGCGCTGGCGAGCGGGGGGGTCACCGCGCTGCTGCCCGATCAGGTTCCGGAGCGCAGCTCGGGCGTCTACGCGGACTTTTTCGGGCAGCCCGCCTTGACCATGACCTTCGCACACCGCCTCGTCCGCCGGTTCGATCCGTTGGTGGTGCTCGGCAGCGCCAGCCGCTGCGCGGGCGGGTTCCGGATCCGTTTCAAGGAGCTCGGGCCGGACGTTCGGGACGCCGACCCCGCGATTGCGGCGCGAGCAATCAATCGGGCCATCGAAGACCTGATCCGCACCGATCCGGCGCAGTACCAGTGGGAGTACAAGCGCTTCAAGGGCCAGCCGCCGGGGTATCCGCGCCTGTATGTCCGGCGGCGCCGTTAACGCCGCCAGAACGCCGGCGTCAGCAGGACCAGCAGGGTGAAGATCTCCAGCCGTCCGAGAAGCATGGCGACCACCAGGATCCATTTGACCGGGTCGCTGAGCTCAGCGTAATTCCGGGCCACATCGCCGAGCCCGGGCCCCAGGTTGTTCAGGCACGCCGCCACCGCGGAGAACGCGGTAATGAAGTTCTCGTCCGAGACCAGCATGAGCAGCGGCACCATGGTGAGGAAGGTCACCACGTACACCGAGAAGAACCCCCACACCGCCTCCACCACCCGATCCGGTACCCGGTGCTCACCGAGCTTGATGGTGAACACGCCGTTGGGATGAATGAGTCGCCGGATCTCGCGCACGCCCTGAAGGTAGATCAGGAGAACGCGAACCACCTTGAATCCCCCGGAGGTGGAGCCCGCGCAGCCGCCTGTGAACGCCGCGAACAGCAGGAGCACCGGCGCGGCCGAAGGCCAGGTGCTGAAGTTGCTCGTGGTGAACCCGGTGGTGGTGGCTACCGACACGGCCTGGAAAATGCCGTCGCGCCAGGGCGTTCCCGTGGTCCCCGAGTAGCTCACCAGAATGAGCGAGACGAGGAGCGCCAGCCCCGTGAGTATCACCAGGTACAGCCGCACCTCCCGGTCGTGGAAATACAGGCGCACGTCCCGCTTGTGCCAGGCGACGAAATGCAGGGCGAAATTGATGCCGGCAATGACCATGAACACGATGGCCACGCTCTCGATTGCCGGATTGCCGAAGTATCCGATGCTTTGGTCGTGGGTGGAAAAGCCGCCGATGGCCACGGTCGAAAAGCTGTGACACACGGCGTCGAACAACGTCATGCCCGCGACCCAGTACGACAGGGCGCAGAGCACGGTGATGCCCAGATAGATGAACCAGAGCGCCTTGGCGGTCTCGGTAATCCGCGGGGTGAGCTTGTTCTCCTTCATGGGGCCCGGAAACTCCGCGCGGTAGAGTTGCATGCCGCCGATGCCGAGCATGGGCAGCACCGCCACGGCAAGGACGATGATGCCCATACCGCCGAGCCACTGCAGAAGCTGGCGGTAGAACAGCAGCGAACGCGGCAGGTCGTCGAGGCCGCTCAGCACCGTTGCCCCGGTTGTCGTCAGCCCCGACATGGATTCGAACGCCGCATCGGTGAAGCTCACGTTTACTGCGTCGGCGAGATAGAGCGGCACCGCGCCGAACAACCCCAGGCCGAAATAGAACAGCACCGTGACCAGGAATCCGTCGCCGCTTCTGAGCTCGCCGCGACCGCGGCTGACGGCCACGAGTAACAATCCCGCAGACACAGTGATCGCGAACGCCGTCGCGAAGGTGGCGACCGTCTTCTCGCCGTAGACCCATGCGATGGCGGCCGGCAGGAACAGCGCCAGGCTGAACAGCGTCAGCAGAATGCCGGTGATGCGAAATATGACGGAAAGGTGCACGATCAGAAGAAAGTGATGCCGACCTGAAACAAGCGTTCCACCGCAGCAACCTGACGCTTGTCCACGAGAAAGAGAATCACGTGATCGTCCGGTTCCACGACCACGTCGTCATGGGCTATGAGCACCGTGTTGCCGCGGGCCACCGCGCCGATGCTGGCGCCGGGGGGCAGGTCGATATCGCCGATGGCGCGGCCCACGACCTTGGAGTTGCGCGCGTCGCCGTGGGCGATGGCCTCTATCGCCTCGGCCGCGCCACGCCGCAGGCTGTGAACCCGAGCGACGTCGGCACGGCGCACGTAGCCGAGCAGCGAGCTGGTGGTGGCCTGTTGGGGAGAGATGGCGATCTCGATGTCGCCCCCCTGCACCAGGTCAACGTACGCAGGCTTGCCGATCAGCGTGATGGCTTGGCGGGCTCCGAGGCGCTTGGCCAACAAAGACGACATGATGTTCACTTCGTCGTCGTCGGTAACCGCACAGAACACGTCGCACTGCTCTACGTTTTCCTCGATCAGGCGCTCGCGGTCGGTTGCGTCCATGTTGAGCACGACGCTGTGTTTGAGCGTTTCCGCCAGGAATTCGCAGCGACGCAAGCTGTACTCGAGCACTTTCACCGAGAAATACGGCTCGATGGCGCGGGCGAGGCGCAGGCCGATGTTGCCGCCGCCGGCGATCATCACCCGTTTGAACGGCCGTTCCACGCGACGGAGCTCGGACATCACCGCATTGATGTGCTGGCGCGCGGCGATGAAGAACACTTCGTCATCGGCTTCGATAACGGTGTTTCCTTTGGGAATGATGGCGCGATTGCGGCGGTAGATGGCGGCCACCCGCGTGTCCACGTTCGGCATGTGCTGACGCAGAAAGCGAAGCTCCTGGCCGACGAGCGGGCCGCCGTAATAGGCCTTGACCGCCACCAGCTGAATACGCCCGTCCGCAAAGTCCAGGACCTGCAGGGCCCCCGGATGCTCGAGTAGCTGACGGATGTTGTCCGTCACCACCTGTTCGGGGTTGATCAGCACGTCGATGGGCATGTGCTCGCCGCTGAAGAAGCCGGTGCGGTCGAGATAGGATGCGGAGCGGATGCGCGCGATCTTGGTGGGCGTGCGGAACAGGGAGTAGCTGACCTGGCATGCCACCATGTTCACTTCGTCGCTGGACGTCACGGCGATGAGCATGTCGGCGTCGTCGGCGCCCGCCTGGCGCAGTACGTCCGGGTGGGATCCCCAGCCGTGAATGGTTTGGATGTCGAGCTTCGTGCGCAGTGCCTCCAGAACACCGGCGTCGGAATCCACCAGGGTCACGTCGAAGCCTTCGTTGGCAAGGTTCTCCGCCAGCGTCCCCCCGACCTGGCCGCCGCCGAGGATGAGAATCTTCATGCCGCCGCCTTGTTCATTCGTGCGTAATAGAAGCCGTCCGTATCCGGATCGATGGGCAGAAGCTGCCACCCGAGTCGTGTCGGGCGGCCCGATGCCAGCCTGAAGGAGCTCAACTCCGCGTCTTCCCTTTGGTGCAGGAATGCCGCGACCACGTCATCGTTTTCCGCCGCCAGAATAGAGCAGGTGCAATAAAGCAGGGTACCCCCGGGCTCCAGAACCCGCCAGAGATTCTCCAGAAGGCGCTGTTGCAGGCGCGCGAATGCGTCCACGTCCTCCGCCCGCCGCAGGATCTTGATGTCCGGGTGACGCCGGAGCGTGCCGGTTCCGGAGCACGGCGCATCCACGAGGATGCGCTGGAACGGCACGCCGTCCCACCAGTCGAGCACGGACGCGTCACCGTGGAGATACGTGACCTCGTCGTGGCCGAGTCGCCGCCCTTCTTCGCGCAGTTGCGCCAGCCGCTCGGGTCGCGCTTCCAGAGCGGCCGCCCGCAGCTTCGGGACGCGCTCGAGCAGGTGGAACAGCTTGCCCCCGGGCGCGGCACAGGCGTCGAGCAGGCGATCCCCGGGCTCCGGCGCCAGCAACAAAGCAGCGAACTGAGCCCCAGCGTCCTGTACCGAAACCAGTCCCTCCGCGTAGCCGGGCAGTTCCGCCACGGGGAGCGGGTGCTCGAGGACCCGGGTCTCCTCCGCCGGCGCCAGTCCCGGATCGCCGGCCGCGGTCGCGCACGCTGCACGGTGGCCGAGCCCGGCGCGGTCGAGGCGTGCGAGGTAGTCCGCAACGGTGGAACGCGCGCGATTGATGCGCAGCGTCATGGGCGCCCGGGTATTGTCGGCCGCCAGCAGCGCCGGCGCATCCGCATATTCCCGGCGCAACGTCCGGGCCAGCCAGGGGGGGTGATCGCTGTCGTCCGCGGCCGCCGGCGGCGGGTCGGCCGCGGCCAGTTTCCGCAACACCGCGTTGACGAGGCCCCGGGCCCACGGCTTCCGCAGCGCACGGCAGGCGCCCACGGTCTCATGGATCGCGGCGTGATCGGGTACCCGCATGTACCGGAGCTGATAGGCGCCGACGATCATCAATGCCGCCAGGTCGTGGTCTTTGGCCTTCAGGGGGTGTCGCAGGGTCTGGTTCACGGCCGCGCACAGGGAGAAATAGTGGCGAAGGCTGCCGTAGAGCAACTCCTGGACCAGCGGTGATACCGTCTGATCGGCCAGCGCCTGATCCGTGGTGCGGCGGCGGTCGGTGACCTGGTGCAGCAGGTGGGCGGCGCGCGCCCGCTCTTGGGCGGCATCGCTCATGGCGGCGCGTCGCCGTCGCGGAGCCGGGCGCCCGGGTGGAAGAGGTGCGCATAGCCGTTGATCGCGTCCGCCGCGGTCAGCGTACCGCCCTTGCCGACGTCGAGCTTGAGGCCGAACAGCCGCAAACGGCCCGACCCGCAGGCCACGGTGAGGGCATCCCGCCCGGCCTCGATCAGGGTTCCGGGCTCGGCGTCCGCGGCTGCGTCGCTGGCCCGGGCCGCCAGCAGGCGCACCCGGGCATCGCCGGCCCGCGCCAACGGCGGCATGCGGCTGGCGAGCGCGCGTACCTGGCGCTCGATGTGAATTGCCGGAGCGGACCAGTGGACGATCGCGTCCTCGCGTTCGAGCTTGCGCGCGTACGTCGCGCCCGCCGTGGGCTGCGGCGTAGGAACGCGCTGCGGCAGGTCGGCAAGGCATTCGAGCAGCGCCCCGGCGCCCAGATCGCCCAGCATGGCCTCGAGTGCCGGGGTGTCCACGTCGTCCGGCAAACGTCGGCGCCGGCAGAGATACACCGGGCCGGTATCGAGGCCTTCGTCCATGCGCATGATGCAGACGCCGGATTCCCGGTCGCCGGCGAGGATGGTGCGCTCGATGGGCGCGGCGCCCCGCCAGCGCGGCAACAGGGAAGGATGCACGTTGATGCAGCCCAATCGCGGGGTGTCGAGCACGCCCCTGGGCAGGAGCAATCCGTAAGCCGCCACCACCAGCACGTCCAACTCCAGCGCCGCGAGGGTGGCGATCGTCTCGGCAGCGGCGAGCGACTCGGGCTGATGCACGGGTAGACCGTGGGACTCGGCGAGTACCTTAACCGGCGATGGCCGGACTTTGCGGCCCCGTCCGACCGGGCGGTCGGGCTGGGTGTACACCGCCACCGGCGCCCGATCGGCGTCGATCAGGGCGGTGAGAATGCGGGCGGCGAATGCGGGGGTGCCGGCGAAGCCCAGGCGCAGCGGGACGCCGGGGGAAGCATCCGCGCGGGCAACCGTTGCGTCGGCGCCGGCCACGAGGCGCTACGCGCGGACCCGGTGTTGCTTCTCGAGCTTTTTGCGGATGCGGTTGCGTTTCAGGCTCGACAGGTAGTCCACGAACAGCTTGCCGTCCAGGTGATCGCACTCGTGCTGAATGCACACCGCCAGCAGTCCTTCCGCCTCCAGTTCCGCGGTTTCTCCCTCGCGGTTCAGGTAGCGCACGCGCACGCGGTCGGCCCGGGTCACGGGCTCGTAGTAACCGGGGACGGAGAGGCAGCCCTCGTCGGTCTCGATGGGGCCGCCGAGCAACTCGAGCTCGGGGTTGATGAAAGCGTGCGGGTCGTCGCGGTTTTCCGAGCGGTCGACGACGATGATCCGCCGGTGGACGTTGACCTGGGTGGCCGCCAGTCCGATGCCAGGCGCCTCGTACATGGTCTCCAGCATGTCGTCGGTCAGCTTGCGGATGCCGTCGTCTACCTGGACCACCGGCTTGGCGCGGGTGCGCAGTCGGGGATCGGGGTATTCGAGTATGTCGAGAATTGCCATTTCGGGTAACGTCTCGTGATCGACCGCCGCGCATCAGCCTGCTGGTATCGGCGGAATCGAGGCTGCTAGGATTGTGAAGATAATAACTTTTCCGCTCGGCAAAAACCCGTACCGTCGTCCGGGTCGCCAATCGACCGTGACGGGCTCGGCGGAGCCCATCGGTTTCGGGCGGACGATTGCGCACGAATTTGACCGCGGGGGCGCGCGAAAGATTCCGCGTCTTCCCATCGCCCGACGCCGCCACGCGCCGTCATCGGCGCGTCGAGGGAATGGAGACACTAACAAGATGCCGAGCAAGCTGCCTACCGTTCGCCGCGGTCACGCGGTTCACCGCGCTCACGCGGTCTACCGCGCTCTCGCGAACGTGATTCTCCTGGCCGCGATGGCCGCCCCACCGGCCCTGGGTGCGCAAGGGCGTGCCGATGGGCTCGCCCAGTATCTGCGTGACGACCATCCCGAGGTCTATACCGTGGTCGAGGGCGACACGCTCTGGGACATCAGCGGGCGGTTCCTCGAGCGCCCGTGGTTGTGGCCCGAGCTGTGGCGGGTCAATCCACAGATCGAGAACCCCCACCTCATCTATCCCGGCGACCGGATCGCTCTGGTATGGGAAGACGGCGAGCCCCGGCTCGTGGTCGAGCGCGGCGACGCCGGGCGGACTTATCGGATGAGCCCCGAGGTGCGCACCACGCCGCTGGAAGCCGCCATCCCCGCCGTCAGCCTGGACGCCATCCAGGCGTTCCTGGTGCAGAACCGGGTCGTCGAGCCCGGCTCGCTGGACGACCGCCCGTATGTGGTTCAGGGGGAGAGCGGCCGGCTGGTGCTCGGCGCCGGCGACCGGCTCTACGTCCGCGGTCGTCTGCAGGACGGCGAGAGTTTCAGCATCGTCCGCAAAGGGCCGTTGTACGTGGACCCCGAGACCGACGAGGTGCTCGGGCGCGAAGCGACCTACATCGGCGCCGGCGACGCCGCCGCCCAGGAGGGAGATATCGCCACCCTGAGCGTGACCCGCACGCGCGAGGAAGTGCAGGTGGGCGACCGCATCCTGCCCACGGAAGAGCGGCGGCTGGAGACGACCTTCTTCCCCAGCCCGCCGGAGGGCCAGGTCGACGGCCAGATCATCTCGGTATTCGGCGGCGTCACCCAGGTGGGGCAGTTCGACGTGGTGGCACTCAACCGCGGCGAGCGGGAAGGGCTCGAGCCGGGGAACGTGCTTGCCATCTACAAGCGCGGCGCCGTGGCCCGCGACAGGATCGCCAACGAGAGCATCCGCCTGCCCAGCGAGCGGGCGGGGCTTCTCATGATCTTCCGGACCTTCCGGAAACTCTCGTATGCGCTGGTGCTGGAGTCGGAACGCCCGCTCGCCGTGCACGACGAGGTGCGCAACCCCTGAGCCGTTGCGCCCGGGGCTGACCCGCTCCGCCGCCACGTTCGCACGGGACGGGGCGCCGTCACGAGCTATTCTGGCCGTTTCGGGCGGGAGCCGTCGTGGCAGTGGCAGCAGAAGCCTTTTACCGTGCGGCCGTGATCGACGCCCTGGGGCGGTCGCGGGCGCGTCGGGCGCTGGCGGCCGCAGACTCTCCGGCGGCCGCTTACGCCGGGCTCGACGCGCCACGGCAGTCTGCCGAGGCGCTGGCCCGGATCTGTCGTCAGCGTGGCATCCTGTTGCTCGAGCCCGAGAATCCGCGGTTTCCGCCACTGCTCCGGGTCATTCCCGATCCGCCGCTGCTGCTGTACGCCCGCGGGGATACCGCAGCCCTGGAGGCGCCCGCGGTGGCGGTGGTGGGCGCACGGCGCTGCACGCGTCCCGGCGCCGAGATGGCCTCGCAGTTGTCGGCCGAGCTGGCGGGACGGGGTGTGACCGTCGTCAGCGGTCTGGCTCGCGGTATCGATGCCGCCGCCCACAAAGGCGCTGTGGCCCGGGGTCGGACCGTGGCCGTGCTGGGCAGCGGCGTCGCCGACCCGTACCCCGTGGGCCATCGCGGCCTGGTCGAGGCCATCCTGCGGAACGGCGGGCTGCTCATCAGTGAGTATCCGCCGTTCACGCCGGCGCTGCGCCATCACTTTCCGGAACGCAATCGCCTGATCAGCGGGCTCTCTCTGGGCGTCGTGGTGGTGGAGGCCGGCGAGCGCAGCGGCTCCTCGATCACCGCCCGCTCCGCTCTGGAACAGGGCCGCGAGGTACTCGCCGTGCCAGGCCCCGTGACCAGCCCCGCCAGCCGGGGGTGTCACCGGTTGCTGCGGGACGGCGCCGCCCTGGTGGAATCTGCTGCCGATGTCCTCGAAACGCTCGGCCTCCACGATGCCCGCGCCCCCGCGGCCCCGGAGGGCACCGTAACGCCCACCGACCCCGATGCCGCGCGCCTGCTCGAGGCAGTGGCCGCCACCGCCACCAGCCTGGACGAGGTGGTGGCGATCACGGGGATGTCGAGCCGTGCCGCCGCGGCCGGTCTGGTGGAGCTGGAGCTGGGCGGGTTTGTCCGCCAGGTGCCGGGCGGGTATATTCGGCGCCCTTCCAGCTCACCGTGAGCAGTCGATTCGACAGGAGTCAGCCCATGCCTTTCGTAGCCATTCTCATGGGATCGGAGTCCGATTGGCCGGTAATGCAAGCCGCCGCCGATACCCTCGCGCAGCTCGAGGTCGAGTACGAGGTTCGGATCACCTCGGCGCATCGCACCCCCCAGGCCACCGCCGAGTACGTGGCCGACGCTGAGCAGCGCGGCTGCGCCGCGTTCATCTGCGGGGCCGGGATGGCCGCCCATCTTGCGGGAGCGGTGGCTGCCAACACCGTGCGCCCGGTGATCGGTGTTCCCATCGACAGCGGCCCGCTGTCGGGATTCGACGCCCTGCTCTCCACGGCGCAGATGCCGGGCGGCATTCCCGTGGCCACGGTCGCCGTCGGTAAAGCGGGCGCGAAGAATGCCGGATATCTCGCGGCACAGATGCTGTCGCTGGCGCAGCAGGATCTCGTCGGCAGGCTCCAGGCCGACCGGGACGGCAACCGTGATCGCATCCGCGTGCAGAACGAACGTCTGCAGGGCGAGCTCGGAAAGTGAACGACTGGCACCTGCGCCGGGCCGTGGCGGTGCTCCGGTGCGGTGGCATCGTCGTGCACGCCACCGAAGGCGTGTGGGGACTCGCCTGCGACCCCTTCGACCCGGCGGCGGTGCAGCGACTGCTCGCCTTGAAGCAGCGTTCGGTGGCCAAAGGCCTGATCGTCGTGGGCAGCGACAGTGCGACGTTCGCCCCCGAGCTGGACGCCCTCGACCCGGCGGACCGGGCGCGGGTGGCGGCGAGCTGGCCCGGCGCCGTGACCTGGATTCTGCCGAATCAGCGGTTCCCCCGGTGGATTACGGGCGCTCACCGCAGGGTCGCGCTCCGGGTGCCAGCTCATCCCCAGGCCCGGGCATTGTGTGCGGTCTGGGGCGGGCCCCTGGTGTCCACTTCGGCCAATAGCGCGGGCAGGCGCCCGGCCCGAAACGTCTTTCAGGCCAGGGTCTGGGTGCGAAACGTGCGCCGCCGCGTTCCGGGGGCGTGCCAGCCGGGCTGCGGGATCTACCTGCTGCCGGGCGAGGTGCTCGGGCATCCGGGGCCCAGCGAGATCCGCACGCTGCGCGGGGAGCGCCTGCGGCGGCGGGAAACCGATGCGGAGGAGACGCCCTGATGGATCACTATGCAGTGGTGGGCAATCCGGTGGCGCATTCGTTGTCGCCGCGCATTCACGAGCTGTTCGCCCGGGCCTGTGCGCAGGACATGTCATACACCACGTTGCTGGCGCCGCTGGAGGATTTCGCCGGCACGGTATCGCGCTTCTTCGCTGAGGGCGGGGCAGGCCTCAACGTCACGGTGCCGTTCAAGGCCGAGGCGGCCGAGTGGGTCACGGAGATGGATGCTGCGGCGCGGGCGGCGGGTGCCGTGAACACCGTGGTTCCCGTCGCCGGCGGGTACCGGGGTCACAACACCGACGGCGCGGGGCTGATCCGTGACATCCGCGGCAATTGCGGCGAACCGTTGGCTCGCCGGCGTGTGCTCGTGCTCGGCGCGGGGGGCGCGGCACGCGGCGCGCTCCGGCCGCTGCTGACGGAGCACCCGCTTCTCGTGACCGTTGCCAATCGGACCGAGGACCGGGCCGTGGATCTCGCGGCATCGGCGGCGGCGGACTTTCCCGACGTGCCCGTCGAGGGGATGGCCCTGGCGGCCGTGCGCGAGACGTACGACGTGGTGATCAATGCCACCTCCGCGGGCCTCGGCGACGGCGCACCGGCCGCCGCCGTGAATCCGGCCGTGGTGGCCGGGGCCTTCTGCTACGACATGATCTACGCCGCGCCGGGTGCCGCCGCCGCGGATACCGCCTTCTGCCGCTGGGCACGGCAGGAGAGCGCCCGGCGTGTGGTGGACGGCCTGGGTATGCTGGTGGAGCAGGCGGCGCTGGCGTTCCGCCTGTGGCGGGGCGTCGAGCCAGACACCGCGTCGGTACTGTCGCAACTCCGGCGTGCGCGCTCGTGACGGCCCGGGCGAGGTTCATTGCCGGCGCGGTGTGCCCCCGGTGCGGTGAGATGGATCGTATCCTGGTCGAGGGGGAAGGCGACCGGCGCCGCCAGCGCTGCGTTCACTGCGGCTTCGTCGAAGCACTGGCGGCGCCGCCGGCCCCGGAGAGCGAGCCCGCTTCGACGGAGGCGCCGGTGCGGATCCTCGATCCGCGGGACGACGGAAAGCGCGAGCGCTGATCCGTCAGCGGTCGCTAAGGCGCTGATTCCACGATAGCTTCGGCTGCCTGAGTTGTCTTATTAAGGCGCATTGCTATAATG
>JBMCWS010000002.1:0-63096 GCA_048621375.1 Pseudomonadota bacterium
ATAAAGGTGCGTTCTTTCACCCGCGCGGGGATAACATTGCCGCAGTTGCGGGGAAAGAGGCCGCCATGACGACGACGCAATCCGCAGACAACTCGATGGGGCTAGACGGCTTCGAGTTCGTCGAGTTCTCCGCACCGGAGAAGGGGCTGCTCGAACGCGTGTTCGAGATGCTCGGCTTCGCCTACGTGGCCCGGCACCGTTCCAAGGACGTGCACCTGTGGCGTCAGAACGACGTGAACTTCATCGTCAATTACGAGCCGCGGAGTCTGGCCGCCTATTACGCCGAGGAACATGGCCCTTCTGCCTGCGGCATGGCTTTTCGTGTCGAGGATGCGCACGCTGCCTACGAGCGGGCGCTTGGCCTGGGGGCGCAGCCGGTGGACATTCCCACCGGGCCCATGGAGCTACGACTGCCGGCGATCCGTGGCATCGGGGGCGCGCCGTTGTATCTGATCGACCGTTACGCGGATGGCAGCGCCATATACGACATCGATTTCAGGTACCTCGTGGGTGTGGAGCGCCGCCCCCGGGGCTGCGGCCTCGAGGTGATCGATCACCTCACGCACAACGTCTATCGCGGACGCATGGATCACTGGGCCCGCTTTTACGAGACGCTGTTCGGGTTTCGTGAGATCCGCCATTTCGACATTCGCGGCCAGCGGACCGGGCTGACTTCACGTGCGATGACCGCGCCGGATGGCAAGATCCGCATCCCGCTCAACGAAGAAGCCGGTGGCAACGGCCAGGTGGAAGAGTTTCTGATGGCGTACAACGGCGAGGGCATTCAGCACATCGCCTTCGCCTGCGACGACCTGCTCGCCGCGTGGGATGCGCTGCACGCGCGCGGAGTCCCGTTCATGTCGCCGCCGCCGGATACCTACTACCGGATGCTCGAGGAACGGCTGCCCGGGCACGGTGAGCCGGTTCCGGAGCTCGCCCGGCGGGGGATCCTGCTCGATGGCAGCACCGAGGGCGGCGAGCCCAGACTGCTGCTGCAGATCTTCTCGGAGACACTGATCGGACCGATCTTCTTCGAGTTCATACAGCGCAAACGCGACGAGGGCTTCGGCGAGGGCAACTTCCAGGCGCTGTTCGAATCCATGGAACGGGATCAGATGCGCCGTGGCGCGCTGGATGCCGCCAACGCATCGGGAGGCCGGGCATGAACCTCACACGCATCCACCATGTGGCCTATCGCTGCAACGACGCCGCGGAAACGGTGGCATTCTACCAGGATCTGCTGAATATGGATTTCGTCCTGGCCATCGCCGAAGACCGGGTGCCATCCACCCGGGAGCCCGACCCGTACATGCACGTGTTCCTCGACGCCGGAATGGGCAATGTGCTGGCGTTTTTCGAGCTGCCGAACTCGCCGCCGATGGGGCGCGACCCGAACACCCCGGAATGGGTCCAGCACATCGCCTTCGAAGTCGATTCCCGGGCGGCGCTGGAAGCGGCCCGCAGCCGCGTGGAGGCGGCGGGGCTCGACGTGGTGGGGCCCGTGGATCACGGCATCTTCGAATCAATCTACTTCTTCGATCCCAATGGTCATCGGGTGGAACTGGCGGTCAACACCGGCAGCGAGGCGGATCTGCGCCGCCTGCACGAGGTGGCGCCGGCGATGCTGGAGGAATGGAGCCGCACCAGGCGCGCCCCCCAGCACGCCGCCTGGTTGCATGAGCGGGAGCTCTCCGGGTCCTCGTCGTGAAGCTCGCGAGCCTGCGGGG
The DNA here is from genome assembly GCA_048621375.1 of Pseudomonadota bacterium. Classification (GTDB taxonomy): domain Bacteria; phylum Pseudomonadota; class Gammaproteobacteria; order Pseudomonadales; family Azotimanducaceae; genus UBA7803. The sequence goes on from JBMCWS010000002.1 coordinate 1,728, forward strand.
CGGGCGTGATGGACGGCTCGCGGTGGTATCCGGGGATCTACGCCGGGCCGCCCTGGTGCCCGACGTGGCGCCGACCCTGCAAGCGGCCCTGGACGACTGGTCGGCGGTGGAGCCCGAGCTCGCACGCGCGGCCCGGGCGCTGGAAGCGGCGGAGCTTTCCGGCGTCTTCCCCTTCGATGCCACTGCGTGCGCGGCGCCGTTGCCCCGGGCGCATCAGTGGGCCGATGGCAGTGCCTATCTGAACCACGTGGAGCTCGTGCGGCGGGCACGTGACGCCCCCGTACCGGCATCACTCCGGCGCGAGCCGCTCATCTATCAGGGGGCCTCCGACGTTCTGCTGGGGCCCCGGGAGGACATCGCTGTCGAGTCGGAAAGCTGGGGTATCGACTTCGAGGGGGAGGTCGCGGTGGTGACCGACGACGTCCCCTGCGCGACCCCGGCGGAGGCGGCGGCCGATCACGTCAAGCTGGTGATGCTGGTCAACGACGTCTCGCTCAGGCACCTCATCCCGGCGGAGCTCGAGAAAGGCTTCGGCTTCTTCCAGTCGAAGCCGGCGTCGAGCTTCTCCCCCGTGGCGGTGACGCCGGACGAGCTAGGACCCGCATGGGAAGGCGCGAAGGTCCATCTGCCGCTGCTGAGCTGGTACAACGACGCCCCCTTCGGCAGGCCGGACGCCGGTTGCGACATGGCCTTCAGCTTCGCCGACCTCATCGCCCACGCAGCCCGGACCCGGACACTGGGGGCGGGAACCATCATCGGCTCCGGTACCGTGTCCAACCGGTCGGCGTCTCTTGACGGCGCCTTGCTGGCGGAAGGAGGCGTCGGCTGTTCCTGTATTGCCGAATTGCGCATGATCGAGACTCTTCGCCATGGCGCGCCCCGGACCACCTTCATGGCCTTCGGCGACCGGGTTCGTCTGGAGATGCTCCATCACGATGGCCCCAGCGTGTTCGGCGCCATCGACCAGCGGGTGGTGCGGTTCACCCTCCGGGGCTGACCGTATCCGCATAGCCCAAGTAGAGCAACGTCAGACTGATCGTGTCGATGAGACCATGGGCTGCGATCACGGGCCAGAGATTGCGGCCCGCACGGAGATAGAGATAGCCGAACAGCACGCCCACGACGAACAGGGTGATCATGCCGGTCACGCCCTGATAGGCGTGGCCGAGCGAGAACAGCACGGCCTGCAGAACCACGCCCCAGCCGACGCCGGCCACGAGCGACAAGCGGTGCAGCACGAACCCGCGTAGCAAAAGCTCCTCGCCGAAGGCGGCGCTGCCCCACGCCACCGGCACGAGGAACAGAAGGTAGTTCGTCGTATCGCCTTGTATGACTTCCGCCAATGGCGCCAAGTCGATGGGGGGTGCGCCGAGGCTGCGCAGCAGCGGCGTCAGCGCGAAGTTGACGATCAGCACAATGCCCGCGGCGCCGCCGAGAGAGAGCCCCACGAACCGGCCCAAGGGCATGGCACGGGCGAAGCCGAGTCGCCGCCATGTGATTCCCTCGCGGTGCAGAAACCAGGTGGCGGCGATCAGCGGAAAGGCCATAGCCAGGATCGGTGCAAGTGCCAGGACCCCGGTCGAGGCGCCCGCGGCCGTGCCGGCGATGAGCAGCGCCACCACCGCCAGCAGCTCGAGGGCGATCCGCAGGCCGCCGGGAGGGTGACCGTCAGATGCGGGAGGCGCGTATGTCGATGTCTGCGTGCTGCCAGGCTCGTTGGAATCGATGATGCACCTCGTCCGCTTCGTCTCCCCGGTTCTGCGCCCGAAGCGCTTGCTCGAGCCCCACCAGAGCCCAGCCGTTGTTCTTCATGATGGCCAGGTCCTCCCGGTAGGTGCGCTCCGCCGCCGCCGCGTCACCCGCGGCGAGCTGTATGGCGCCGAGGGAGTGGCGGGCAGGATAGTACCAGTCCGGCGGCTCGGTATACGGCAGCTCGTCTTCCAGGGCAACCGCGCGCCGCAGCTTTTCCTGAGCCGCAGCCGGGTCCCCCCGAGCTGCGTCCAGCTCGCCGTTCAGGGTCAGCGCCGCGATGGTGACGAGGTCGCCGGCGTGCCCCCGCTCGAAGAACACCAGCTCGTTCATGGCGGGGTTGCGGCGCAGCTCGGCGAGGCGCGCGGCTTCCGCTGCGGCGTTCTCGAGGTCCCCCTTGCCCAGATGGGCGCGCCCGCGTGCGTAGTGCCAGATTGCCCGGGCGTAGAGCAGGTCGTCGTCCGGCTCCGGCTGATCGAGAATGTCGTCCCACGCGCCGAAACGTACCTGCGCGAACGCCGGTTGCATGAGATAGTGCTGGGCCACGGCCATCCCCGGCGCCCGGAGCAGCTCCGGGGTGATCAGATCCGCAGTGCCCTCCGCCAGCGTCAGGGCCTGCTCACTCCAGCCTTCGATGGCGGCGGTGATCCAGCCGAAATGCCAGTTGTGGGGGATGTAGCCGGCCAGGTAGACGGGGCTGTTGGAGCGGCAGGCCTGGATGAACGACGCATCCGCGTCGGCGGCTTTCATGTTGTTCAGCGTGGCGTCGTGGTAGCGCCCCACGCGAATGTAGATGTGGGCTGGCATGTGCACGAGGTGGCCGGCCGAGGGCGCGAGGTCCGCGAGCTTGTCGGCGTAGGGTTCCGCCCGTGCCGCATCGCTCGATTGTTCCACCGCGTGGATATAGAGGTGGATCGCGCCCACGTGGTCTGCGTCCACCGTCAGCGCCCGCTCGATGTGCTCGAGAATCTCCGGGGTCCAGGGCCGTGCCTCGCCATCCACCACCCAGAAGTCCCACGGGTGCACATCCATGAGCGCTTCGGCCGTGAGCGCCTGAATGTCCTCGTCCCGGGGGAAGCGCGCCGCCACCGCGCGCATGGCATCGGCATACGCGGCATCTAGACCGCTTCGGTCCTGCGGTGCCTCCCGCTGGTAGCGCTCCAGCAGTGCCGCCGTGAGCGCCCGTTCCTTGTCGGTGCCGCCGGCCGCCAGACGGTGCGCCTTGCTGGCCAGGAGATGCGCGCGGGCGGCATTGGCTGGGTCCATGGGTGCGTTCACGTTGGGTCCGAGCACCAGGGCGCTGCCCCAGTAACACATGGCGCAGCCGGGGTCGTGCGCGGCTGCTTCATTGAACGCGAAGTCCGCGGCAGCGTGATTGAAGGCGAAGGCCAGGGACAGCCCCTGGTCGAAGTACCGCTGCGCGGTGCTGGAAGATGTGGTTACGGGAAAGTGCAGATCGCCGAGCCCCTCGAACAGGGGCTGTCGCCACCCGTCGCTCACGCCCCCGGAAACAAGCTCGCGCGTGCCTCGCCCGTCGGAGCCGTCGGCGCAGGCCGCCAGCCACATCAGACTCGCCGCCATCAGAAGCCACCGCATGACCGTATCTCCAGGTTGTCCGGAACATTCGACCACATCCCGCTCTCGCGGGCACTGACATTCGACACGTGCAGCAGCCGTGACAGCGCCGCTGGCCATCCGGATAATGCGCGGCTTCGTCAGCCGCTGCGTCTCCTTCATGTTCCGAAACCTGCGTCTCTACCGTCTCCACAGTGACTGGCCGGATTCCGAGGAGCGCCTCGACGAGTTGCTCGAGGAGGCGGCGTTCACCCCCTGCGGCTCGTACACCGAGCGCAGCTCCGGATTCGAGTCCCCCGCGGGAGACGCGTACCCGCGGCTGTGCCGACGGGTGGGCGGCGGCGACCTGCTCCGCCTGCGCACCCAGACCCGGCTGCTGCCGGCGGCGGCGGTGAACGAGGCCCTCGAGGAGCGGATAGTGGAGTTCCGGGAACGGGCGCAGCGGGACCCCAGCCGTCGCGAGAAGCGCCAGCTCAAGGACGAGATTCATGCCGAGCTGATGCCGAAGGCGTTGCTGAAATCCGAGCGGGTGAGGGGCTTGTGTCTGCCGGCGGAGGGGCTGATCGGCATCGATACCGCCTCCGAGACCAAGGCGGAGCGGTTTCTCGAGACCCTGCGCAAGGCCACCGGGACCCTGCAGGTGACGCCCCTGCAGTTTCAGCAGCCGGTGGGGACCCTGCTGAGCCGGGTCTTCCTGGGCGACGGTCCGGCCGCGTTCCGCGCGGGCCGGGAATGCCGTATGCAGGACCCGGCCGCCGGTTCCGCCACGGTGAGCTGGCTCGACATCGAGCTCGCGGACGACGACGTGCGCCGCCACGTCAGGAACGGGCTGAAGCTCACCCGCCTCGGCATCGTCTTCGAGGACATCATGAGCTGCGTCCTCGACCAGGACGGCGTGGTACGCAAGCTCCGCCTGCAGGGGATGGAGTCCGCGGAAGACCGGGACGACGACGAGGACCCGCTGGCCCGCCTGGACTCCGAGTTCGTGCTGCTCACCGGAGCGACACGGCGTCTGGTCGGCGCCCTGGAAGGGGCGTTGGGCGGCAAGGCCTGAGCGGCGTCATGTGCCCGGCGCCCGGGCCATGTCCTCCCGGCGGCAATCGCCCTCGACCTTCAGCTGCTTTGCCAGGTCGCGCAGTGCCGAACGCATGCCTTCCTCGAAGGTGGGGTGATACACCGGCATGCGCAACAGCGCCTGCACCGACAGTTCCTGCTGCACCGCGCCCGCGAGCAGGTGGGCCATGTGCTCCATGCGTGGCCCGAACATCTCCGCCCCGACCACGGTGCAGTCCCGGTGGTGGGCATAGATGCGCATGAGCCCCTGATTCACCGCCATCACCCGGGAGCGCCCCTGATTCTCGAACGACGCCGCGCCGATGGACGTGGCGCCATGATCGAGCTCGTCGAACGGTGTGCCGACCAGCGCGATCTGCGGGTCGCTGAACACGATGGCCAGGGGCGCGCGGCGGCTGTGGGTGTCGATATCCGGATAACGGGCGGCGTTTTCACCGCTGATCCGGCCTTCATCGCCGGCTTCATGGAGGAGCGGCCGCTGACCGTTGGCGTCGCCGGCGAGAAAAATGGGCGCGTCGCCGCATTGCGTGGTGCAAGGATCCCACGGTGGCAGTCCGCGGGTGTCGAGCTCGAGGCCCGCAGCCTCTAGGTGCAGGGATTCCAGATTCGGCGGCCGTCCGGCGGCCGACAGCACCAGCTCGAACACCTGCTCTTGCTGGTTTCCGCCGGCGTCGGTCCAGGTGAGCTTGACGCCCTCCGGGTCCGGCGCGGCATTCGAGATGTCCGCGCCCATGTGCAGCCGCAGCTCCCGGGACATCACCTCATCGGTGACCTTCGCCACCTCCGGGTCGCTGCCCGGCCCCACGTGCTCGGAGCGGTCGAACATCGCCACGTCCACCCCCAGGCGGGACATCGCCTGGCCGAGCTCGAGCCCGACGATGCCGGTACCGATCACCGCCATCGATCGGGGCAGCACCTCCAGCTCGAAAATGGTGTCGCTGGTGACCACCCGGTCACGCACCGCCTCCAGCAGGGACGGGATCAGCGGCCGGCTGCCGGTGGCGATCACGGTGGCGCTTGTGTGTACCCGCGCGAATGGCTCGCCGCCGTCCGCAGGCAGGACGTCGAGGGTCCGCGCGTCGACGAAGCGGGCGGTGCCGTCGAGTCGCTGCTCCGCGGGCAGCGACTCGGTCTCCTTCACCGCGAAGCTGGTGAAGCGGTCACGCTCCCGCCGCACGCGCTCCATCACCGCGGCGCTGTCCACGGTCATGCCGTGCACCCGAATCCCGAACGTGTCCGCCCCGGCAATGGCGTGGGCGGTCTCGGCGGCGGCGATGAGCAGCTTCGACGGCATGCAGCCGACCCGGGCGCAGGTGGTGCCGTAGGGGCCGGGCTCGATGAGCACCCAGCGTTTTCCGGAGCGTTGTGCTTCACGAATGGCGTTCAACCCGGCCGTGCCGGCGCCGACGATGGCGATGTCCACGTCATGAGTGCGCATGGTTACCTCGCAGTTTCAGAGCCCGTACCGCGCCGGCCGGGTGCGGAGCCACTCTCCGATCATCTCGCCGATCATGATACAGCTCAGGTTGTCGTTGGCGCGTGGTGCCCGGGGCATGATGCTCGCATCCGCCAGCACGAGATTCTCCACCGCGTGGCAGCAGCCGTATTGATCCACCACGGCGCCCGGGTCCGCGGCGGGGCCCATTCTGGCGGTCCCGCAGGGGTGAAAGCCGCTGCCGGCATAGCGCCGGCACAAGGCCGCGGTCTGCTCGTCCCCCATGGGACGCGTCGCCTCCGGGAACGCCACGCGCTCGACGAGGTCCGCCAGCGGGCCCACGCGGGTGAACGCGAAGGCATCGCGAAAGCACGCCGAGAGGCGACCGCAGTCGTGGGTGTCATCGCAGAAGGCGTTCTCCAGCGTGGGGGGGACGTGAGGATCCGGGGAGGCCAGGCGCAGCTCGCCGCGGCCGTGCTGGTACGTCACCATGGCGGCGATGGCGAACCGTGGCGGCTCGCTGGGGCGTCCGGCGAAGCTCAGCAGCTCGATCTGCGAGTCGTTGCGCTTGTCGGAGTCCGCCGAGGTGTAGCGCAGGACGGTCTGAACCAGCGGCGCATCGAAGTCGATGATGCCGGGCTCGCGCGCCTCGCAGGCGATGGCCAGCGTCGGGTGGTCGGACAGGTTGGCGCCGACGCCGGGGACGTCCCGGTGGACGTCTATCCCCAGGGCTTCGAGCTGAGCCCGGGGCCCGTAGCCCGATCGCAGCAGAATCGCGGGTGACATCACCGCACCGGCGGCGAGCACCACCAGCCGCCCGGATACCCGGTCGGTGCCGCCGTCGGGCGTTTCCACTTCCACCCCGGTGCAGCGCCCGTTGCTGGTGATCAGGCGCCGTACCAGGGTTCGGGGACGGATCTCGAGGTTGGGGCGGATACGCGCGGGCGCCAGGTACCCGGTTGCGGTCGAGACCCGAAGCCGCCCCAGCTTGCTCATGGGGCAGGGGCCGGCGCCCCAGCTCCACGGATCGTTGACGTCCAGGCATTCCGGGTAGCCGAGATCCCGGGCGCTCTCCAGAAACGCCTGATGCTGAATCAGCAGTTCTTCCGGCGGGTGCCGCCGGATGGTGATCGGGCCGGCGTCGCCGTGGTAGGGGGCGTCGCCGAAGTCGAGGTCCCGTTCCAGGCGCATGAACGCCGGCAGCACTCGCTCCCAGCCCCACGCCGGGTTGCCGAGGTCGGACCATTCGTCATAGTCCTCGTGCACGCCGCGCAGGGCGACACCCGTGTTCACGGCGCTGGAGCCGCCCACCACCCGGCCCCGGGGGAACGGCATGCGGCGTCCCCGGGTGGGCGCGTAGTACAAGCCCCAGTCATGGTGGCGATGGGCGTGACTGTGCCCGTTCACCAGGTCCGCAGGCGTGCGGGCCGGGTCGGCATAGTCCGGGCCCGCTTCCAGGAGCAGGACGTGGCGGTGGGGATCCTCGCTGGCTCGTGCCGCCACCGCGGCTCCCGAGCTGCCGGCGCCGACGATGATGATGTCGTACATGGTGTCCTCCCGTGCAGGCGCCAGGGGCGCCTGGGAGGATGTTAACCCGAGGCCGGGCCGCCGCGTAGCGGCATGGTCAATGCGTCAGCCGCCGAACTCGTGAATGCCGCACTCGCGCTTCATGCCGAAGAAGCGGGTATCTTCCACGCTCTCGGCTTCGTGGAGCGGCACGGTGGTGTGAGTGTCGCCGATGGAGACGTAACCCCGTTCCCACAGCGGGTGGTAGGGCAGGCCGTGCTGCTCCAGGTAGCGGTGCACGTCGCGGTCGTTCCAGTCGGCGATGGGCGCCACTTTGAAATGCTCGCCGTTGTACTGCACGAACGGCGTCTCGGAGCGCGTGCTGGATTGGTCGCGGCGCAGTCCGGTGAACCACGTGCCCACCTCGAGCTCGCGAAACGCGCGCTGCAGCGGCTCGACCTTGTTCTCCTGGTTATAGGCCTCGATGCCCTCGACCCCCTGATTCCAGCGCGGGCCCTCGATGGCTTCCTGCCATGCGGCGCTGCGCCGGCTCCGGTATACCTGCAGGTTGAGATCGAGGCGCTCGGTCAGGGTCTCGATGAACTGGTAGGTCTCCGGGAACAGGTAGCCGGTGTCGAGGAGGATCACGGGTATCCCCGGGTGCTCGCGGGTCAGCAGGTGCAGGCTCACCGCGGCCTGGGCTCCAAACGACGAGGTCAGCACGTGCCTCCCCGGTAGATGCTCGAGGGCGCACCGGACGCGATCCTGGGCGCTCAATCGCGCCAGACTGTGGTTCCAGTTCTCCAAGTGTGCCTCGTCGGTGAATGCGCCGGTGTCGACCACTCGGCCCCCGCCGCGCCCGGACTCGGCGGCCTCGCCCGCTTCGGCGCATTCCGCGGTCGGTCCGTTCTGCGTCATCGGATACTCCTCAACTCTCTGCACCTGCCCGTGCCGGCTTTCCGCCGTCGCCGGTGCGCACGCAGTAGTCCCCGAACGACTCACCGTCGAGCCGCTCCGCCGCAAACCGGCCAAGCAGGGTATTCAGCGTTTCCAGGATCTGCTGCTCGCTCCGGTTTTCTTCGAAGAGCGTGTTCAATCGATTGCCGAGGCGGCTGCCGCCCAGCATCAGGTTGTAGCGCCCCGGCGCTTTGCCGATGAGCGCGATCTCCGCCACGTACGGGCGGGCGCAGCCGTTCGGGCAGCCGGTGATTCGCACGTTCACCGGCTCGTCCTCGAGCCCGTGCTTCGTGAGCAACTCGCCGAGCCGTGCATTGAACTCGGGCAGGTAGCGTTCGGCCTCGGCCATGGCCAGCCCGCACGTGGGCATGGCCACGCAGGCCATGGCGTCACGCTGGAACGGCAGCAGCGTCTCGCCGGCGTTCAGCCCGTGCCGGCGGGCGATATCGTCGATATTCGCCTTGTCGGCCTCGGCCACCCCCGCGACGATCACGTTCTGGTTCGGGGTGAACCGGAACTCGCCGCTGTGGGCCCGGGCGAGCTCGCGCAGCCCCGTGAGGAACCGACGGTCGTCGCGGTCGACGATGCGACCACTGGGGATGAGCAGGGTCAGATGCCAGCGGCCTTTCGGGTCCCGTTGCCAGCCGAAGCGGTCACCGTTGTGGTGGAACTCGTGACCCGCAGGCGCATCGAGGGCGTAGCCCAGGCGGGAGGCCAGCTCGCCGGTGAACCAGTCCACGCCGCGGTCGTCGATGGTGTACTTCAGCCGCGCGTGCTTGCGGTCCTTGCGGTCGCCGTGGTCCCGCTGAATGAGCATGATCTTCTCGCACACGTCCACGGCCTGCTCCGGTGTGCAGAATCCGATGACGGTGCCGAGGCGCGGATACGTGGCGGGCTCGCCGTGTGTGGCGCCCATGCCGCCGCCGACGGCGACGTCGAATCCAACCAGCTCGCCGTCGCGTTCCACGGCGATGAGACCGATGTCGTGGGCGAATACGTCCACGTCGTTCCACGGCGGTATGGCAATGGCGATCTTGAACTTCCGCGGCAGATACGTGGGCCCGTAGAGCGGCTCTGCGTCCGCGGCCGGATCCACGCGCTCGCCGTCGAGCCACAGCTCGTGATACGCACCGGTCTGCGGCAGCAGATGATCGCTGATGGCGTTCGCTACCCGGCAGGCGGCCGCGTGGACGTCGCTGGCTTCGGCGAGCGGCGTGCACATGACGTTGCGGTTGACGTCGCCGCAGGTGGCCAGGGTCGACAGCATCATGTCGTTGATGCGGCGGATGGTGGCCTTGAGGTCGCTTTTGATCACCCCGTGGAACTGGAAGGTCTGCCGTGTGGTGACCCGGATGGAGCCGTTGCCGAGCTCCCGGGCCAGGGTGTCGAGGTCGAGCCACTGGCGGGCGCTCAGAATGCCGCCGGTAATGCGCGCCCGCACCATGAACCCGTAGGCCGGCTCGAGCTTCTGCCGGGCCCGCTCGCTGCGTTGGTCCCGGTCGTCCTGCTGATAGGTGCCGTGAAATTTGGTCAGGGAGGTGTCGTCATCGGCGATCGCCCGGGAGAGCGGATCCGCCAGGCTCTCGCGGATGGTGCCGCGCAGGAAACGGCTGTTCCGCTTGACGATCTCGACGTGCGAGACCTCTGCTGAGTCGTCCTGGGTGCTCATGTCAGTAGACGTCGCGTTGGTAGCGGTCGTGCTCTTTCAGCGCGCGCAGGTAGTCCTCCGCCGCCTCCCGGCCGCGGCCGAGGCCTTGCTCGATCACCTCGAGCAGGGCTTCGTGCACGTCGGGCGCCATGTGGTCGGCGTCACCGCAGACGTAGACGTGGGCGCCGCGCTCGAGCCAGTCGAACAGCTCGGAGCCCGCTTCGCGGATCCGATCCTGGACGTAGATCTTTTCCGCCTGGTCCCGGGAGAATGCCACGTCGTGCCGCGTGAGCAGGTCGTCGCGGCGATAGCGCGCCCACTCCACCTGGTAGAGAAAATCCGAGGAGAAATTGCGGTCGCCGAAGAACAGCCAGTTGTCGCCGGTGGCACCGGAACTCTCCCGTTGCTCGAGGAACGCGCGGTAAGGTGCGACACCGGTCCCGGCGCCGATCATGACCACCGGCGCCTCGGGATCCTCCGGCAGTCGGAAGCGCGGGTTCGGCGCGATGTACACCGGCACCGTCTCGTCCGGCTCGGCCAGGTAGTTGGACGTGGCACCGAAGTGTTCCCGCTCGAATGCCTGGTAGCTCACCACGCCGACGGTGACGTGGACCTCGTCCGGATTCGCCTCCAGGCTCGAGGCGATGGAGTACAGCCGCGGGGTGACGCGTTTCAGAGTGTCTGCGAGCTGTTGGGCCGTCAGTGCCACCGGGTGGTCGTGAAGCACGTCGATGACCTGGCGGTCGGCCATGTAGTCGTTGAACGGTGCGCGGTCCTCGGCATCGAGCAGGGCGATGAGCGGCTCGATACCGAATTGCCGGGCGTAGCCGTCGATGAAGCTGCGCCCGAGCAGGGTGAGCTCGAGGCGGTGGGCGAGGGCGTGTCCCAGGGTCATGGCCTCGCCGTCCACGGTGACTTCCGTGTCCGCGTCGAGCTCGAACAGCGTCAGGAACTGCTTCACGAGCTGCGGCGGATTGGTCGGCCAGACGCCGAGGGCGTCTCCGGGCGCGTAGTCCAGGCCGCTGCCTTCCAGGGACAGCACCACGTGTCGCACGTCCTTGCTGGACTCGCGCCCGGTGATGCGCTGATTCTCCAGCACCGGCGCCGGGAACGGGTGCTTGCGGGAGTGCGTGGTGCCGGAAACGGAGACCAGGTGCGGCGTCGCCGCAGTGCCGGCTGGGCCGGTGACGGCTTCACCCTCGGCCTCGACCCGCTCCAGCACCTTCGCCGTCCAGGCTTCGCTCGGCGCTTCGAAATCCACGTCGCAGTCCACGCGCGGCTCCAGACGCGTGGCGCCGAGCGCCTCCAGTCGCTCGTCGAGCAGCCGGCCCATCTCGCAGAAATCCTCGTAGCTGCTGTCGCCCAGGGCCAGCACCGAGTACTTCAGGCCATCGAGCCGAGGCGCGCGATCGCCGAACACGAACTCGAAGAAGGCCTCGGTGCCGTCCGGTGCTTCGCCGATGCCGTGGGTCGCCACCACGAACAGCGCGTGGGTCTCTTTCTTCAGCTGAGCCGGGCGGAAGTCGGCGAGATCCACTGCGCGCGCCTCGGCGCCCAGACGGCTGATGCCGTCGATGAGCTCCCCGGCGACGCTGCGAGAGTTCCCGGTCTCCGTGGCGTAGAACACCGTCCAGGCCGGCTGCGGCGCCGCCTCGGGCGCAGGCGCGCCAGCCTGCCCCGCACTGGCGGCAGCCATCCCCGCCAGGTAGCCGCTGGCCCACCAGAGCTGTTGCTGATCGAGACGTCCGCCGAGCTGATTGAGCTCGGCGAGCAAGTGCTCGTCGGGAGCCGGAGGCGATTTCTTGAGTATGGAAACGGACACGGCGTCGGTTGCTTCCCAGCGGCTTTGGCAGGCTCGCCAAGGTAGTCGCGCGTCCGGAAGGATGGAAGAATCGATTGGCTACAAGTAAATAACCGCCGAGTATAGCCGCCGCGGGCCGCGGTCAGCGCGCGCCGTTGGCGAGCTTCGGCTCCGGCCCGCGCCGGCGCTCCTTCTTGCGGTGCAGGGCGTTCAGGCGGTTCTGGGTGGAGATCACCTTGTCGAGCAGCCGGTCGGCACTCGCCGGGGTGCTCATGCCCCGCAGCGCCAAGGCGAATCCGTACTGCGCGCGGGCTTCCAACTCCGGCAGGGTCAGCAGGCCGTTCACCCATTCCATGATGCACGAGAAGAAGATGTGCCCGAGGGTGATGGCCAGGGCGTTCGGCTCCACCTCGTCGAGCAGGCTGCCTGCCTGCTTGGCGTTGTTCACCATGCGCCGCCACATGGCGTGCCTCGGGCCGCTGAACATGGCCCGGAACTCGGTGCCGCCCTCGTTGTATGCGGCGAACAGGACGGCGCGGTAGAAGCCGGGTTCCTGGCCGTAGAGCGACGTGGCGAGCGTCACGGCCTTGAAGAACACGTCCAGCTCGTCGGCCTTCAGGTGCTCGAGCTGCTCCTGATACTGCGCCAGGTCGGCGTCGAGGACGGCGAACATCACCGCCTGCTTCGATCCGAACAGGTTGTAGGGGGTGGCGATGCTTACACCCGCCTCGTCGGCCAGGGCGCGCATGGAGAACCCGGTCTGCCCCGTGCGCTGCATGAGGGTTCGCGCAGCGCGTATGATCTGGCGGCGGCGTTGTTCTTTCGCTTCTTCTCGGCTGGCCATGGGCGTGGTCTTCTTGGCGTCAGGATGCTTTGTGCCATATTCCGGTGCCGTTGGCCACGCATCCCGCGGATATTTTTCACCGTGCCCGCGGGTGCCGGCGTGATAGATTAGCGGGCAAACGAGAAGGAGACGGCCCAATGGCGGAACTGCAACACCACGTTGCTGCGTGCAACGGCATCCGGCTGCACTACGTGAGTTGCGGCCGCGGCCCTACGGTCATTCTGGTGCACGGGTTTCCGGAGTCCTGGTACTCGTGGCGGCATCAGCTACCGGCGCTGGCGGACGCCGGTTATCGGGCCGTGGCGGTGGATGTCCGCGGCTATGGGCGCTCCGGCAAGCCCCGCGAGGTGGCCGATTACCGCATGGTGAGGATGGTGGGGGACATGGCAGGGCTGGTGGACGCGCTGGGTTGCGGCAGCGCCACCATCATCGGCCACGACTGGGGCGCCCCCATCGCCTGGACCAGCGCCCTGCTGCGCCCGGATCTGTTTTCCGCCGTGGCGGGCCTGTCGGTTCCCTACGCGCCGCCGGCGCCGGCTTCCGAGCCGCCGCCGACGCAACGGATGCGGGAAATGGCCGGAGACGACGAGTTCTACGTCGAATACTTCCAGGCCGTGGGGCGCGCCGAGGCCGAGATCGAGGCGGACGTGCGGCGCTGGCTTCAGGGATTCTACTGGTGCGCATCCGGCGACGTCGTCAATGGTCCGAACATCGCGCTGGTGGAGCGGGGGCGCCGGCTCTGTGACAAGTTCGTCTACCCCGAGACCATGCCGGCGTGGATGAGCGAGGCCGACCTCGACGTCTATGCCCGCGAGTTCGAGTATTCCGGCTTTTTCGGGCCGTTGTCCCGCTACCGGAACGTCGACCGTGACCACCAGGATCTGGCGGCGTTCGCGGGTTGCGCCATTGCTCAGCCGTCCTTGTTCGTCGGGGGCTCCAGAGACGGCCCCACCATCTGGGGCGCGCCGGCCATCGAGCGCTTCCCGGAGAGCCTGCCGGGGCTGTACGCGTCGAAGATCCTCGACGGCGCCGGGCACTGGATTCAGCAGGAGCGGCCGGAAGAGATCAACGCCATGCTGCTGGAGTTTCTCGCGCACGTGCATCGCTGAAGAAGGGTGCTCACTCCTTGAAGTAGACGATCTGGTGGCTCGTCGCCAGCAGAGCGTGGCTCGTGCTCCAGATCTCGGCGTCCTGGTCGAAAAAGCCCTTGCCGAAGTTGCCGCCGCGGGCCACGCCGAGAACCGGCTCGGTACCCTGGGCGTCGAGCTCGCTGGGATCGGCGTGAAAGTAGGTGGTCAACGCCACCGTGCCAGCGGGCACCTGCCCGGGCCGGCGCACGTAGATGCGGGGGAAGAAGGCATCGCAGATCGCGGCGAGGGAGAAGTAGTCCAGCGGCCGCGCCGGTTGGTCGCGAATCCACAAGCGGGTCCGGGACGGATGCGCTTCGGGGGCGGCAGCGCCGTCCAGGCCGTCGATGAAGCGCATTTCGTAACAGCCGGTCCAGGCGACCTCCGGGTGCGCGAGCCGCGGCGCCACGGCGGCCGGGGGAGGCACCGCAGGGATCGCGGTATCGAGCGCGCTCCAGGTCTCGCGTTTCACGGCCGTGACCGCGGTGGCGAAGGTGATGACCTGAGTCGCCTGCTCGAGCTCGACCAGCCAGTGCTGAGTGCGGCGATTGGTCCGCACTGCTCTCGCCTTGACGGTGAACCCGCCGTCGGCGATGGGGGCCGCGTAGTGGACGGTGAGCGACACGGGGTCGCCCAGCCGTTGCGGGTGGCTCATGATGGCGTTGAGTAGCGTGGCGCCGATTACGCCGCCGAAAGGTCCGACCATATTGCCGTAGGCCGGGCTGGTTCGCCCCTGATAGGTGTCGGGGCCGGTAGGCGTGAGCGCGATGGCGTTGTCGAAGACGTGTGAGGGGTCGGCGGGACGTTTCATGCGCCACATTGTATCCGGGCGGATGTTTCTCATCTGGAATATGTTGGTTTTCAAATATTCCATTTTATTGGGAAGGGCCGCTTGGTAACTTGCCCGCCGTTTTCAGGAGCGGTATCCGCCGTTCCCGCGACCACCAAGGCGAGCAGAAACGAGGTTCAAAAATGTCTGGCTACCTGCAACAGATCGAAGCGGTGAAAGCCGAGCTGGCTCAGCACGGCGAGTGGAAAGCCATTAATCCGGAATACGTCGTGCGCATGCGGCTGCAGAACCGTTTTCGTACCGGCCTCGACATCGCCCGGTACACGGCCGACATCATGCGCCGGGACATGGCGGCCTACGACCGGGATCACAGCAAGTACACCCAATCGCTGGGGGCCTGGCACGGCTTCATCGCCCAGCAGACCATGATGTCCATCAAGAAGCACTTCGGCAGCACCGAGCGCCGCTACATCTACCTCTCCGGGTGGATGGTGGCCGCGCTGCGCTCGAAGTTCGGGCCGCTGCCGGACCAGAGCATGCACGAGAAGAACACGGTCCCCGAACTGATCGAGGAGATCTACACCTTCCTCAAGCAGGCGGATGCCCGGGAGCTCCGCCACATCTTCGTCGAGCTCGACGAGGCGCGGGCGCGTGGCGAGAACGCCGACGACATCATCCAGAAGCTGGACGATTACGAGACCCACGTGGTGCCCATCATCGCCGACATCGACGCCGGCTTCGGCAACGAAGAGGCCACCTACCTGCTGGCGAAGCGCATGATCGAGGCGGGCGCCTGCGCCATTCAGATCGAGAACCAGGTCTCCGACGCCAAGCAGTGTGGTCACCAGGCGGGCAAGGTCACCGTGCCACACGAGGACTTCGTCTCGAAGCTGAACGCCGTGCGTTACGCATTCCTGGAGCTGGGCGTGGAGAACGGCATCATCGTCGCCCGCACCGACTCTCTGGGCGCGGGGCTCACCCAGAAGGTGCCCGTTTCCATCCAGCCGGGCGATCTCGGCCAGCAGTACTGCGATTTCCTCGATGCCGAGCCGGTCAACGACCTCGCCGAGCTCAAGGAAGGGGACGTGACCATTCACCAGAACGGCCAGCTCTGCAAGCCGAAGCGGCTGGACAACGGCCTGTACGCCTTCAAGGAAGGTACTGGTGTGGAACGCGTGGTCCTCGATTGCGTCACCGCCCTCGAGCACGGCGCCGACCTGCTGTGGATCGAGACCGAAAAGCCGGACGTGGCGCAGATCGCCGCCATGGTGGACGCGATTCGCGAGAAGCGGCCGGATGCGAAGCTGGTCTACAACAATTCGCCGTCGTTCAACTGGACGCTCAAGTTCCGCGAGCACGTCTACAACGAGTGGAAAGCGGCCGGCAAGGACGTCTCCGCCTATCCGGATCCGGAGCAGGTCGAAAAGGGCCTCATGGACGCGAAGTACGACGATTCCGAGCTCGCCGTGGAGGCGGACCGGCAGATCGAGGCCTTCCAGCGGGAGGCGGCGGCCAAAGCCGGCATCTTCCACCACCTGATCACTCTCCCCACGTATCACACCGCGGCGCTGTCCACGGATCGCCTGAGCGAGGGCTACTTCGGCGAGCAGGGCATGCTGGCCTACGTGCGGGACGTGCAACGGGCGGAAATCCGCCGGGATCTGGCGGCGGTGAAGCACCAGGATCTGGCCGGCTCCAACATCGGCGACGACCACAAGGAGTACTTCCTCGGTGAGAAAGCGCTGCTCGCCGGTGGTGCGGCCAACACCATGAATCAGTTCTGAGGAAAGCGGTAAGCGGTCAGCTGTCAGCCTTCGGCAAGAGCGCTCTTGCTGACTGCTGATCGCTGACCGCTTACTTACACAGCCTTCAGTGCCTGATCGAAATCGGCGATCAGGTCGTCCGCATCCTCGATACCGATGGAGACCCGCACCAGGTTGTCGGTGATCCCGAGCTGGCGGCGGCGTTCCTCGGCGACGCTGAGATGGGTCATGGCGGCGGGATGCGAGGCGAGACTCTCGGTGCCGCCCAGACTCACGGCCAGCTTCACCAGTTGCAGGGCGTCCAGAAACCGGAAGCTCTCCGGCTCGCCACCCTTCAGCCACAGCGAAAACGTGGATCCGGCGCCGCTGCAATGGCGGGCGTGGATCCGGCCCTGGCTGCTGGCCGGGTCGAGGAAGCCCAGATACCCCACCCGCTCCACCTTGGGATGCCCGCGCAGAAACGCGCAGACCCGGCGGGCGTTCTGCTCGGCGCGCTCCATGCGCAGAGCCACTGTCTCCAGCGACCGCAGCAGCATCCAGGAGGTGTGGGAGTCGGTGATGGTGCCGATGGTGTTGCGCAGGGTCATGATCGGCAGCAGGGCTCCCCTGGAGCCGACGATGCCCCCCGCCACCAGGTCGCTGTGGCCACCTACGTACTTCGTCAGTGAGTACAGCGACAGATCGGCGCCGTTCCGGGTGGGCTGCTGATACAGCGGGCCGAGAAACGTGTTGTCCACCATGATCACCGGCCGGTCCGGGGAATCTCCCCACAACTCGTCGCGTAGCGCGGCTACGCCTTCGATGTCCACCAGCTCGTTGGTGGGGTTGGCGGGGCTCTCGAGATAGATGGCGCCGATCCGGCGCTCGCCGCGGGTTTTCTCGAGCAGTGCGCGGATGGTGTCGACGGGCGCACTGGCTGCGAACGTGCGGTAGGTCACGTCGTAGTTGCCCAGCACGGCGTCGATGAGCTTTTCCGTGGCAGCATACAGGGGCCCGGAATGGACGATGGCATCGCCGGATTTCACGTGGGCCATGAGGGCGCTGGTAATGGCCGACATCCCGGTGGAGAAGACCGCCGCCTCCTCGGCGCCTTCCCACAGCGCCAGCCGATCCTCGAGGATCTCCTGGTCAGGGCCATTGAATCGGCCGTAGATCAGCCCTTCCGGCCCTCCGGGACGAAGCCCGGTGATGCCCTCGAAGAAGCGTTTTCCGTCCGCGGCGGAGTCGAACACGAACGTGGAAGTGAGAAAGATGGGCGGCTTGAGCGAGCCTTCCGACAGTCGGGGGTCGTAGCCGTAGCCCATCATCAGCGACTGCGGGGACAGCTGGTGGCTACCGATGCGGGTAGTGCGGTGTTTGTCCTTCATGTCCTCTCCTGTCGCCTCGCATCTGCGTTAGACTGATTATGAGTATTGTTGACTGGGGGAGCTACGTGGAAAACAACAACGATCCGGCCGGGTTCGATTTCGAGACCACCAAGAACTGGGTCACCGGGATAGTGCAGGATCCGGAGGGCACCGCGCGCGCCTACCGGGATACCGGCGCACCGTGGAAAGCCACGTTCATGCACATCACGCTGCCGGTGTACGCGGCCGCGTTCATCGGCAGTCTCCTGCTGGGGTGGCTTTTCGGCGGCTCGGTCATGATGGCCGCGCCCGCGAACGCGCCCGTTTATGCCCTCGTCTCCGCGGCGTGGATGCTGGGCTGGGTGTTCGTGGTGGCGTTCATCTTCGATTACTTCGCCGGCGTCTTCGAAGGCCAGCGAAACTTCGACGCGGCGTTCGCCGCCCTTTCCCTGGCGGCGATACCGGGGGCGCTGGGGAGCATTCTCGGCCCATTGCCCTGGATCGGATGGCTGATCTCGCTGGCCGCGGGCATCTACACGCTCGTTCTGGCGTATCGTTTCGTGCCGATCTTTCTCAACGTTCCCGACGCCCGGCGGGTCGTCCACTTCGTGGTGTCGCTGCTGGTTGCGTTCGTGGTGAATCTGGTCGTCTCCGGCATTCTCGCCAGCGCATTCGCGCCGGATCTGACCGAAACGTACTCCCCGAGCAGCAGCGTCGAGACCGGCAGCGACTCGGGCGGCGGCATGTTCGGCCAATTCGAGGATCAGGCGAATCTCGCCGAGCAGGCCCGGGCCGACCGCTACGAGCCGCCGGCGGACGGCCGCCTCACCGAAGAGCAGGTGGCCACCTACGCCCGCAACATGGAACGTACGGCGGAGCTCCGGGAGCGTCTGTCCGGCAGCTTCGAGAGCGCCGGCGACGAGGAGATGTCGTTCGGCGATCTGCTATCCGGGGCCGGCAACGCCGCCCGCATGGGCACGGCGGAGATGGAGGTCGTCAAAGGGGCGGGTGGCAACTGGGCCGAGCACCGATGGGTGCGCCGCCAGCTCGAGACCGCCCGGGTGCAGAAGGACGGCAGTCCTGCGGTGGAGCACAACTACGCGCTCTTCGAGCAATACCGCGACCAGATCGAGCAGAACGACGGCTGATCCGCCTCCCGCGGTTCGCGAGTGCGGTTGAGCCGGAGTGACGAGCTTCGGCTGCAACCGGCCGCCGATTGACGCAGAATGTGGAGGTGTCCGTTGCGGAGCTGATCATGACCCGCAAGCCGACTCTCCACGTGCCGCCCACCCCGGCGCGCCCGGGGGAACAGCCCGACTTCAGCTATGTCCGCCTGTCGCCCGCGGGGGCCGTAGCGCGCCCGGAGATCAACGCCCGCGTGCGCGACATGGCGCACCTCGGTGACGAGTTGATTCGGGTCCTCGACGACGATCACCGCGGCAAGGGGCCGTGGGACCCTCACCTCGACACGCACGATCTGCAGGTGGGATTGCGTCACATGCTCCTCACCCGGGTGTTCGACGAACGCATGCTGCGCATGCAGCGCCAGGGACGGATTTCGTTCTACATCCAGTCTCTGGGCGAAGAAGCGGTGTCGGTGGCCGCTGCCGAGGCCCTGGCGCCCTCCGACATGCTGTTCCCGCACTACCGCAACCAGGGGTTGCAGATTGCCCGCGGCCGCAACCTGGTGGACCTCATGTGTCAGTGCCTGTCGAATTCCCGGGACATGTGCAAGGGCCGACAGATGCCCATCATGTACCACTGGGCCCGGGGCAACATCTTTTCCATTTCCGGCAACCTCACCGTGCAGTACCCGCACGCGGTGGGCTGGGCCATGGCCGCGGCGATCAAGGGGGAGGACGACGTGGCGGCGGCGTGGATCGGCAAAGGCTCCACTGCCGAAGCGGATTTTCATCACGCCATGACGTTCGCCGCGGTTTACCGGGCGCCCGTGATCCTCAACGTGGTCAACAACCAGTGGGCCATTTCTACCTTCCAGGGGTTCGCCGGCGGCGAGCGGCGCAGTTTCGCTGCCCGCGGGCCCGGGTACGGCATCGCCGCGCTGCGTGTCGACGGCAACGACTTTCTCGCCGTCTTCGCGGCCACCCGCTGGGCCGCGGAGCGCGCGCGTCGCGGCCACGGGCCCACCCTGATCGAGCACGTGACCTATCGGGCGGGGGCGCATTCCACCAGCGACGATCCTTCCCGCTACCGACCGCGCAACGAGTGGGAGGCCTGGCCCCTGGGCGATCCGGTGGAGCGCCTGAAGCAGCATCTCATCGCCGAGGGCGCCTGGAGCGAGGAGCGCCATCAGGCACTGACCGAAGAGCTGCGAGCGCACGTGAGCGAGTGCTGGGAAGAGGCGTGCAGCTACGGGACCATGACCGAGGGGCCGTTTCTCGACAAGAACGAGCTGTTCGAAGACGTTTACAAGGACATGCCCGCGCACCTCATCGACCAGCGCGAGCAGCTTCGGGCGCTCGACGATCACCACCAGGAGTGAGCCATGGCGCAGATGAACATGATTCAGGCGCTGAACTCGGCCCAGGACATCATGCTGGGGCGCGATCCAGCGGTGGTCATCATCGGCGAGGACGTAGGCTACTTCGGCGGGGTGTTCCGGACCACCGACGGACTGCAGCGCAAGTACGGAGAGCATCGGGTGATCGATGCGCCCATCGCCGAAGGTGGCATCGTCGGCGCCGTCATCGGCATGGCCGTGAACCGGCTGCGGCCGGTGGCGGAGATTCAGTTCGCCGACTACATCTATCCGGGCTTCGATCAGATCGCCAGCCAGCTCGCGCGCATCCGCTACCGTACCGCGGGCGACTTCTTCGCCCCGGTCACCATCCGCACGCCGTGCGGCGGCGGCATTCGCGGGGGCCAGACCCACTCCCAGAGTCCGGAGGGCCTGTTCACCCACGTGAGCGGCCTGAAGGTGCTCATGCCGTCGAACCCCTACGACGCCAAGGGCCTGCTGATCAGCGCCATCGAGGACGACGACCCGGTGATCTTCTTCGAGCCCAAGCGCATCTACAACGGGCCCTTCGACGGCGATCCCGAGAAGCCGGCGGTGCCCTGGAACACCCACCGGAAAGGCGAGGTGCCGGAGGAGTATTACACCGTGCCCATCGGCCGCGCCGAGGTGGTGCGGGAAGGGCGCGAGCTCACCATCCTCTGTTACGGAACCATGGTGCACGTGGCGGAAGCCTCCGCCGCGCAGGTGGGCGCCGATGCGGAAATCATCGATATCCGCACGCTGGCACCGCTGGATGTGGCGACCATCGCCAGATCCGTGACCCGGACGGGGCGCTGCATCGTTCTCCATGAGGCTACCCGTTTCTCGGGCTACGGCGCCGAGCTGGCCGCCACGGTGCAGGAGGAGTGCTTCTACTATCTGGAAGCCCCCATCGAGCGGGTGTGCGGCTGGGATACGCCGTATCCGCATGCTTTCGAGTGGGACTACTTCCCGGGTCAGCGGCGGGTGGTGGCCGCCATCGAGCGGGTCCTGGAGGCGGAATGAGCGAGTACGTATTCAAGCTCCCGGATCTCGGCGAAGGTACGGTGGAAGCCGAGATCGTGCACTGGCACGTGGGGCCGGGCGACGCGGTTCGCGAAGGCGACGTGGTGGTGGACGTCATGACCGAGAAGGCCAACGTCGAGGTGCCCGCGCCGGTGGATGGCACAGTGCTGCGCACCACCGGGGAGCCCGGCGATCTGGTGGCCGTAGGCTCGGAGCTTCTCGCCCTGCAGATCGTGGCCGGCGCCTCGGCAACCGAGCTACCGCCGTCGCCGGAGCCGACTCCGCCGTCCGAGCCATCTCCGCCGCCGGAGCCTCCGCCCCGGGAGCCCACCGCCGTTGCGGCGGAGATGGCGGGGTCGAAAGCGACACCAGCCGCCACGCCGGGCGGGGACCGGGTGATCACGTCGCCGGCCATCCGCCGCCGCGCCAAGGAAGCGGGAATCGATCTGCGTGCGGTGCCGGGCTCGGGTCCGCGAGGGCGGATTCTGCGCCGAGACCTCGACGCCGTCCTCGAAGGCGGCGCTGCGGCCGCTCCGGCCGCGGGCGAGTCCTCGGAGGCGCCTGCGGACGCGGCGGGCGCGCCGGACTACGAGGCCGTCAAGGTCATCGGGGTGCGCCGGATCATCGCCGAGCGTATGTCCAAGAGCAAGCGCGAAATCCCCCATTTCGCCTACGTGGAGGAGGTGGATGTCACCGAGCTCGAGGGCTTGCGCGAGCACCTGAGCGAGCGCTACCAGCGCCGACTCACGATCCTGCCGTTCATCGCCTCGAGCCTGATCCGCGCCGTGGCGGAGTTTCCCCAGTGCAACGCCCGTTACGAAGCCGAGCGGGGCGAGATCCGGCGCTACCGTCCGGTGCACCTGGGCGTTGCAACCCAGACCCCGGACGGACTCAAGGTGCCCGTGGTCGGCGACGCCCAGCGCCTGGGGTTGTGGTCACTGGCGGAGGAGATCGCCCGAGTGGCGGAGGCCGCCCGCGACGGTCGTGCGGGCCCGGAAGCGCTGGCCGGCTCGACGATCACCGTCACCAGCCTCGGGCGCATGGGCGGCATCGTCACCACGCCGGTGATCAACTACCCGGAGGTCGCCATCATCGGCGTCAACAAGATCGTGCCGCGGCCGGTGGTGGTGGGCGATCAGGTCCGGATCCGCACCATGATGAATCTCTCGAGCTCCTTCGACCACCGGTTCGTCGACGGCTTCGATGCTGCGGCGATGATTCAGTACATGAAGGGCTTGCTCGAGCATCCGGCGACCCTGTTCCTGGAGCCCCCGGCGTAGTGACCGTCGGCGGCGTAGTGACGCCGCCGACGCTCCGGTTCTAGCGTGCCAGGTGGAGGAACTGCATGTGCTTGTCGTACTGCGCCAGGATGTCGCTGATGAGCTGCTCCTTGGTATAGCCCATGACGTCGTAGCCCTGGCTGCCTTCCGCGAGGTGCACCTCGGCGCGGTAGTAGCGCTGTGCGTCGCCGCCGTTTTCCTGGGTCGCGGTCATGGTGAAGCTCGGCGCCCGGAAGCCGCGTACCACCACTGCGTACTCGAAGTCGGGCTCGTCGTGGTGGAACACGGTCATGTCGATGCTGTCTTCGCTGCGCTTCACGTCCGCGCGCACGCCGTGCCGGGCCAGCTCGTTGCTGACGTCGGTGATCGCTTCGTCCACCGTGGTGTTCAAAAACCGCAGTACCTGGTCACGCCGGGAATGGCTGACGATGTTGCGCAGCATGCGCTGCCATGGCAGCCCCTGGGTGGTGCCCATGAGCGGTGGCGGCACGCCGTGGGCCAGACGCTTCAGGCCCTCGGTCTTCAGGCCCCGCAGCAACCCGTAGCACACCAGGATCATGATGAACGAGAACGGCAGCGCCGCGGTAATGGAGGCCGTCTGCAGGCCCGTGAGCCCCCCGGCCATCAGCAGCACGGCGGCCACCACGCCTTCGGTGATCGCCCAGAACACCCGCTGCCACGTCGGCGGGTCGGCGTTGCCCCCGGAGGTGATCATGTCGATGACCAGCGACCCGGAATCGGAGGAGGTGACGAAAAAGGTGATCACCAGCAACGTGGCGATGCCGGAGGTGAGAGTCGCCAGCGGCAGCTCGTGAAGCAGGGTGAACAGCGCCACCGGCACGTTCTCGGACACCGCCTCGGCAATCACGCCGGAGGTCCGGGTCATCTCCAGGTCGATGGCCGTGTTGCCGAAGAACGTCATCCACATGGCGGTGAAGCCCACGGGCACGAACATCACCCCCAGAATGAACTCGCGGACCGTTCGGCCCCGGGAGACCCGGGCGATGAACATGCCCACGAAGGGGGACCAGGCCATCCACCAGCCCCAGTAGAACAGCGTCCAGCCACCGATCCAGTCGGTGGGCTCGTAGGCGTACACCTTGAACGAGAGGTCCACCAGCGAGCCCAGGTAGGCGCCGGTGTTTTGCACCAGGGTCTGCAGGAGCAACAGGGTCGGCCCCACGATCAGCACGAAGGTGAGCAGCAGCAGCGCCAGCAGCAGGTTGAGCTCCGAGAGGCGCTTGATGCCCGCACGGAGCCCGGCCACCACCGAGGCGGTGGCCGCCAGGGTGATGCCGGCGATGAGCCCGAGCTGCACAGTCAGGCTCTCCGGAATCTCCATCAGATAGTTCAAGCCGGCGTTGACCTGCATGACGCCGAGCCCCAGCGACGTGGCGACGCCGAACATGGTCCCGAGGACCGCGAATATGTCCACCGCGTCCCCGATCGGCCCGTAGATGCGGTCGCCGATCAGGGGATAGAGCGCGGAGCGGATGGTCAGTGGCAGGCCGTGTCGGAAGCCGAAGTAGGCGAGGGACAGCCCGATCACCGCATAGATCGCCCACGCGTGCAGCCCCCAGTGGAACAGCGTCAGCTCCATGGCTTCCCGTGCTGCATCCACGGTGCCTCCCTCGCCGAGCGGTGGCTCCATGAAGTGCATCACCGGCTCCGCCACGCCGAAGAACAGCAGCCCGATACCCATTCCGGCGGAGAACAGCATGGCGAACCAGGAGATGTAGCTGAAATCCGGCTGGGCGTGATCCGGGCCGAGCTTCACGTGGCCGTGGGAGCTCGCGGCGAGGTAGAACGCGAATACCAGGAACCCGGTGACCACCAGCAGGTAGAACCAGCCGAAGGTGTCCACCACCCACGCCTGAACCGAGCCGAAGACCTCACCGGCGAATTCGGGCATGGCCGCGCCGAACATCACGAATGCGAGGATCAAAGCGGCGGAGCCCAGGAACACGGGCGCGTGGATGCTGGCGCCCGGGCCGCTGTTCGAGTTAGATTCGGAATCCATGGTCGCTGAATGATGGGGAGTCAGCGGCCGCAATGCAAACCGGCAATAGCTGCCGAAAGTCCGGACCGTCCCGCTGGGACGCACGCTGTCCCGGCGGCACGGTTCTTGGATGCGCGTGGCCGCGTTCGGTATGACGCCAGGAGGTACCGTTGGCTCGACTATCGCCCGATCAGCTCTTCCGCCCCTGCGATCCCGACCAATTCGATTTCGCGACCACTTCCGACCTCGACGACCTCGGCGACATGGTCGGCCAGTCCCGGGCGGTGGAGGCGGTCCGCTTCGCGGTGGACATGGACGTGCCCGGCTACAACCTGTTCGTGCTCGGGCCGCCGGGCACGGGCAAGCACAGCTTCGTACGCCGCTTTCTCGCCCAGCGCAGCCGCGAGCGGGAGCGGGCCCCGGACTGGTGCTACGTCAACAATTTCTCCGAGCCGCGCAAGCCGCACGCCCTGGCGCTGCCGCCGGGGTGGGGCTACGACTTCGTGCTGGATCTCCAGCGCGTGGTGGACGAAGCCCGCGCCACCATCAGCGCGCAGTTCGAGAGCGACGATTACCGGCAGCGCCGGCAGCGGATCGAGGAGGAGTTCGCGCAGGAGCAGAGCCGGCGCCTCGAAGAGATTCAGGAGTCTGCGCGGCGCAAGGGCATCGCCCTCGGCCGCACGCCGCAGGGGCTCACCTTCACGCCGCTGAAGGACGGGCGCCCCATGGACAACGAGGAGATCCAGCACCTGTCGCCGGAGGAGCAGCAGCGGCTCCAGGGGCTCACCGAGGAGATCGGCCGCGAGCTGCAGCAGGCCATGCAGGACATGCCCCGGGTGGTCCGCCGCTCCCGTCAGCGCATCGAGGAGCTCGACCGCGAGACGGCGGATCTGGCGGTGGGCAGCCTCATCGACGACATAGCGGAGAAATACCGCGGCCACCAGCAGGTGGCCGCGCATCTCGAGCGGATGCGCGCCGACATCGTCGAGAACATTTCCCTGTTCACCGGGGACGCTGAGCAACCCGCCGGTGACGCGCGCCAGTCGTGGCCGGATGCAGCGGTGCGCTCGTTCGGTGCCCAGCAACCGGGCCATTCGCCGGCGCGCCAGCGCTATGCCGTGAATCTCATGGTGGACAACCGGGATGCCGACGGCGCGCCGCTGGTGTTCGAGGAGCACCCCACGTATCAGAACCTCATCGGCGAGGCGGAGTATCTGGCGCAGATGGGGGCGCTGGTCACCGACTTCACCCTCATTCAATGCGGCGCCCTGCACCGCGCCAACGGCGGCTACCTGGTGATCGATGCGCGCAAGCTGCTGATGCAACCATTCGCCTGGGAGGCGCTGAAACAGGCGCTCAAGAGCGGTGAGATCCGTATCGAGCCCATGGGGCAGGCGTACCAGAGCGTGCGCACCGCCACCCTCGAGCCGGAGCCCATCCCCCTGGACGCCAAGGTGGTGCTCATCGGCGACCGCTGGCTGTACTACCGGTTGCAGGCCCTGGACCCGGAGTTCGACGAGCTCTTCCGGGTCGCGGCGGACTTCGACGACCGCATGCCCCGGGATCCCGAGGCCAACCGGCTCATGGCCGAGCTGCTCGGCACCATCGCCCGCCAGGAGTCCCTGAAGCCGCTGGCGCCCGGCGGGATCGCGCGCCTGGTGGAAGAGAGCTCGCGCATCGCCGGCCACCGTGAGCGTCTTTCCGCCGAGATCCGTCGCACCGCGGATCTCATGCGCGAGGCCAACCTGTGCGCGCGCGACGCCGGACACGAGCTCATCGACGGCGCGGACGTGCAGTGTGCCATCGATGCCCGGGAGCGGCGCTCTAGCCGTCTGCGCGAGCGGCTGCGCGACGAGATGCTCGAGGAAACGCTGGTGGTGGAGACCGCCGGAGAGCGGGTGGGGCAGGTGAACGGCCTGTCCGTCATCGCGCTCGGCGACTACGCTTTCGGCCGACCGAGCCGTATCAGTGCCCGGGTGGCAGTGGGCACCGGCCGAGTCCTGGACATCGAGCGCGAGACCGAGCTGGGGGGGCCCCTGCACTCGAAGGGCGTGCTGATCCTTTCCGGCTTCATCGTCGGGCGCTACGCCCGGGAGCAGCCCCTGTCGCTGGCGGCGAGCCTCGTGTTCGAGCAGAGCTATGGCGGCGTCGACGGCGACAGTGCCGCCGCCGGCGAGCTGGTGGCGCTGCTATCGGCCATCGCCGACGTTCCCGTGCGTCAGAATCTCGCGATTACCGGCTCCGTGGATCAGCACGGCCGGCTCCAGGCCATCGGCGGCGCGAACGAGAAAATCGAGGGGTTCTTCGAGCTCTGCCGCGAGCGGGGTCTGGACGGCACGCAGGGGGTGCTGATCCCCGAGGCCAACGTCAAGCACCTGATGCTGCGCCAGGAAGTCGTGGATGCGGTGGCGGCGGAACGCTTCGCGGTGCACGCCGTCGCGGACGTGGACGAGGCCCTGGCATTGCTCACCGGCCGCCCCGCGGGCGCCGCCGACGACGCCGGTCGCTTCCCCGCCGATACCGTCAACGGGGCGGTGCAGTCGCGCCTCGAGGCCCTGGCGGAGGCGCGCCGCGGGTTCGCCGGCGGGGGTGCCCGGTGATGGGGTCCCGGCTGCCGGCAGCGTAAAGTGCCCCCGAGTCAACGCGGAGCGGAATGCCATGTCAGACCACATCCTCTACGAGGTCCAGGACAATGTAGCGACCATCACCATCGACCGGCCGGACAAGAAGAACGCCATGACCTATGGGATGCTGTCGAGCTTTCTCGAGGTGGTCCGGCGCTCGGGCGGCGACCCGAATGCGCGGGTGGTGATTCTCACCGGCGTGCCCGGCGCTTTCTGCGCCGGCACCGATCTCTCGGACCTCGACAGTGTGCCGGGGGAAGAGCGGGGTCTGCGGGGCAGCTCGGAGGATCGCGAACGCTGGTGGCCGCTGGTGGAGTGCCCCAAGCCGGTGATCGCCGCCATAGACGGGCCGGCGGTGGGGATGGGCGCGGAGTTCACCTCCCAGTGCGACCTCCGCCTGGCCACCCCCAACGCCCGCTTCGCCTGGAACTTCGCGCACCGGGGGCTGGTGCCGGACACCGGTGCCGGGAGCTGGCTGCTGCCCCGGCTGATCGGCCCGGCGCGGGCGTTGCGCCTGCTCTACACCGGAGAATTTCTGAACGCCGACGAGGCGCTGGCGCTCGGCTACGTGACCGAGGTGGTGCCCCCCGAGCAGCTTGAGGCCCGGGCGCGGGAGCTGGCGGAGACGATTCTGCGCGGCTCGCCGTTCTCCCACGCGCGCATCAAGACCCTGGTGTACGAGGGCCTGGGTTCCGGGGTGGGCGACCACATGCAGCGTCACACCCAGGCCCTGGCGGAGTGCTTCAAGAGCTACGACCACAAGGAAGGGGTGGCGGCGTTTCTCGAGCGCCGTGAGCCGGATTTCACCGGCACCTGACGGTCGTGCCAGCGGTGGCGGGGTGGTGTAGGATCGACGTCGGCATGCAGAGGTACGGGCCGCTTCGATGAATGCACCGGGTCGTTGGGCGTTCAAGCTCCTCACCGCGGGTGCGCTGGGTCTGGCCGCCGCCGGCGCGGTGCTGCCGTTGCTGCCCACCACGCCGTTCGTGCTGCTGGCGGCATGGTCGGCGTCCCGCCATTCCCCCGAGCTGGAGGCCCGATTGCTGTCCCATCCGCGCGTTGGTCCCGCGCTGGGGGCGTGGCGCCGGGAGCGTGCGCTCTCCCGCCGGGCCAAAGTGGCGGCGGTGTCCATGCTGGCGCTGAGCCTGGGGCTCACCCTGCTCACAGTGGATGCCGTGGCGCTGAAGGCGCTGGTGGGGGGCACGCTCGTGACCGTGGGGCTGTACCTGGTGACGCGGCCCGAGCCCCGATCCCCTCAGGCGGCAGCGTCCACACGGGGCCGGGCCACCACGGGGACGTAGCGCGCCGCGAACGCCGCGAAGGCAAAGCTCCAGCAGAGCGCCGAAATCACCAGCCAGGCCGTGTACGCCTGGGGCCACAGCAATGGCCCCAGCACCCGGGTGAGCCCCGCGAGGTGGATTCCCGCGAACGCGGCGTACTCCCAGGGGCCGGCCGTGAGCGCCCTTCCGGTATGGCCCAGCGCGCTGCGGGTCATCATCGCCAGCATCAGCCCGGCCATCCCGCCTACCGTGAGCGCGTGCAGTGCCAGCGGCGCCATCTGCCCGGGTGTCGTGTCCAGCCAGGTCCGCAGCAGCAGGTGCACGGGCAGCCACAGGTAGGCGAGCGGCAGCGCCAGCAGCAGGGCGTTCCGGCGCGTCTCCCACGGTCGCCAACCCGCCAGGCGAAGCAGATGGATCCCCCCCGCGGCGGCGAAGACGCCGTGCAGAAGCGGCTGCGGCACGGCCGCCGCCAGGGGCGAGAGGTCGAGCACGACGATCAGGGCCAGCAGGCCGAGCGACGAGGCTTCCACCGCGCTCCAGCGTCTCGGGGCGAGTCCGGGGACGGCATTGGCGGAGAATGCCGGAATCACCCGCCCGCCGATCACGGCCATCAGCAGTGCTACCAGATCCAGGCCGGCGGTTACCGCCCGGGTGGCCCAGGTGCCGTCGAGCCAGCCGCTGTAGGCGCCGTGGTGGGCGGCGCTCAGACACCCCAGCGCCAGCAGCAGGGGCACGACGAAGGCATTACGCGCGTTGCGTCCGCGCCACAACGGCACCGCCAGCGCTGCGGCCACGACGGGAAGAAAGATCACGTCCACCAGCACTGCCACGGGCGCCGGGCCGGTAACGAGCAATACCCGGGCCGTCAGGCAGAGCAGCACCAGACCGGCGAGGGCCGCGCCGTCGGGGGTGTGATGCCCGGTCCAGTTTCGTACCGCGGTGAGCA
The DNA here is from genome assembly GCA_048621375.1 of Pseudomonadota bacterium. Lineage (GTDB taxonomy): Bacteria > Pseudomonadota > Gammaproteobacteria > Pseudomonadales > Azotimanducaceae > UBA7803. The sequence goes on from JBMCWS010000002.1 coordinate 30,995, forward strand.
GAAAGCCGACGATCACCGCCGGTGCGAAGCCGAACACCATCTCGTGGGCGTGCCAGGCGAGGGGCGGGAGCGGCGTGTTCAGGGGCAGGGCGCCCAGAAACGCCGCCATCCACACCGGTACCGCGACCAGGGCCAGCAACGCCGCGGCCGGATAGAACGGCCGGAAGCCGATCGCGAGCAGGGCGTGGCTCATGCAGGGGCGTGTCGCTCCGGCGCGACGGCCTCGATCCGCGCCAGCAGCCCGGTGATCCGCGTCGCCCAGGCGGCGTCCATGCCGTCGTTCCAGTCGTCGCCGAGGACGGCGCGGACACTCTCCCGCACGGCTTCGAACAACGGGCGGTACAGGTGCGGGCCCACGCCGTAGGATGCGTGGTTGGCGGTCTCGAACCGGAGATAGTCCGCGGGAACGTCTTCGGGCGGCGCCATCAGCAACGCCAGCACCTCGTCCATCATCCGCCCCTGCATGTAGGGATCGACGTGGCTCATGAGCCGCTCCGCTTCGGCGGAGGCGGCGTAGTAACGCTGGTAGGCATCGGCGGTGAGGTCACCGCCGCGCTCCGCGGCCAGCTCGAGGGACTCGAGAACCCGGTCGTTCATGGACGTACCTGCACCGGCAGATCGGCGATGCCGCGGATGAAGTTGTTCGGCACCCGGCGCGGCTCGCCCACTACCTCGACGCGGCTGAAGCGCTTGAGGATCTCCTCCCACAGCACCCGTAGCTGAAGCTCGGCGAGACGGTTGCCCATGCAGCGGTGAATTCCGTAGCCGAAGGCTACGTGGGAGCGGGCGTTGCGACGGTCGATGCGGAAGTCGTCCGGGCTCTCGAACACTGTCTCGTCGCGGTTGCCGGAGATGTACCACATGACCACCTTGTCGCCCTCGGCGATTCGCTTGCCGCCGAGCTCGGTGTCCCGGGTGGCGGTACGGCGCATGTGCAGCACCGGCGTCTGCCAGCGGATCATCTCCGCCACCATGTTGGGGATCAGCCCGGGGTTCGCGCGCAGCTTCTCGAACTCCTGCGGAAAGCGATTCAGCGCCAGCACGCCGCCGCTGATACTGTTGCGGGTGGTGTCGTTGCCACCGACGATGAGCAACAGGATGTTGCCGAGGAACTCCTCCGGCCGGTTGGGCATGTCGCGGGTGGATTCACCGTGGGCGAGCATGGAGATGAGGTCGCTGCGCGGGGGCTGGGCCGCGCGTTCCTGCCACAGCTCGCTGAAGGCGGCCACGCAACTCTCGAGCTCCTCGGCGCGCTTGTGGGCGGGCAGGCCGGCCTCGCCCATGAGCTGCGGCGACGAGGTGGTGACGTCCGACCAGTACACCAGCTTGCGGCGGTCCTCGAACGGGAAATCGAACAGGGTGGCCAGCATGCGCGCGGTGAGCTCGATGGAGACGTGGTCGACCCAGTTGAAGGTCTCGCCCACGGGCAGATGGTCGAGGATGTCGGCGGCGCGCTCGCGAATCACCGGCTCCAGGTTGGCCAGGTTGGCCGGGGCCACGGAGGGCGCAACGATTTTGCGTTGCTCGTCGTGACGCGGCGGGTCCATGGCGATGAAGTTCACCAGCCGCACCTCCATCTCGGCCTCCTGGTCGGCGATGGCGATGCCCCCGGCCTCGGACGAGAACAGGTCGTGGTGGGTGTCCACGTACTTGATGTCGTCGAACTTCGTCACCGACCAGTACGGCCCGGTGGCGCTGTCGGGGCAATAGTGCACCGGATCCTCCCGGCGCAGCCTTTCGAAGTACGCGCCCTGCTCGTCCCGGGCGTACAGCTCCGACCGGCTGACGTCGATGTGCTCGAGCGGCATGGCCCAGGGGTCGTCGACGGTGCTGGACCGGGTTTCGGTATCGGACATGCTCGGCTCCCCTCGATCGATGTACTTTCGAACCATCGCAGAACTGTGGCGCCGTGTCATCCGATCATCTCCTAGCGCAGCGGGGCCGCTGCCGCGATGCTGAAAGACCATTCCGGAGCAGCGGCGACATGAGTCCGGGGCTTCGCTGGTATCTCATCGCGACGGGATGCGCGCTGGCGCCGGCGGGGGTGCAGCTCGTGCTCTATCCGTACCTGCTGGTCGTGGTGCTCGAGGTCACCGCCGTCCGGGTGGGGATCGCGCAGACGGCGGCGCAACTGCCCATGCTCGTGCTGCTGCTGGTGGGTGGCGTGCTGGGCGACCGCTTCGAGCAGCGCCGGCTCGTCATGGCCCTGCACGGCGTGATGGCGCTGCCGCCGCTCCTGCTGGTGATCGTCATCCACGCCGGGGGCTTCGGTTACGCAACGCTGCTGGCCTGGGGGCTGGCGAGCGGTGTGCTGGCAGCGCTCGCGGTTGCGCCGCGGGAGGCATTGCTCGGCCGGGTGGCGGGCGCGAACGTGCAGCGCAGCGTCAACGCCGTCCTCGGCGCCCAGCTCACGGCGGCGGTGGCCGGATTCGCCGCCGGCGCCGGTGCCGAGCGCCTGGGTGTGGTGCCGCTGCTCCTGGGGCAGGCCGGGTGTCTGGCTGCGGCCGTGGCGGCCATGGCCGGCGTGCCCGCGAGCCGGCAGGCGGCGCAGCCGGTTCTTCCGGCCGGGGCGACGGCCTTGCTCCGGGGCGCCGGTGGCCCCGCCGTGGGCGGCGCCATCGTGCTGGCGTTCGCCGTGGGCGTGCTGTTCGGTGGCACCTTCACGGTGCTGCTGCCCGTGATGGTTCGCAGTCTCTACGACGGCGGCGCGTTCGCGCTCGCGGGCGCCTTCGCCGCGCCCCTGGCAGGCGCCGGCACCGGCGTGGCGTTGCTGTTTCGCAGCGTCGCGGTGCGCCGCCCCGCTCGTGCCATGATGGTGGCCGGGGCGGCCGGTGCCCTGTTCGTCGCTGTGCTGGCGCTGGACCTGCCGGCGCCGGCCTTCCATGCGGTTCTGGGGCTATGGGGCTGTTGCGGGGGTATCTGCGTGGCGTTGTCTCGGGGGCAGATTCAAATGGCGGCGCCGGTGGATCGGCGCGCCCGGGTGCTCGCGCTCTACGGGCTGGGGCTCGCCGGCGGGGCGCCGCTGGGAGCGTTGCTGCTGGGCGTCTGCGCCGAGCTGTTGGGTCCTCGCCCGGCGGCGCTGGTTCCGGCCGCGGGCCTGCTCGCGGTGCTGGCCGTGCTCGGCTTGACGCGTCGCGTCGGCCCGACGCGGTGCGTCGGGGCAAGGTTTTTGGCAAACTCCCCCCGCCGACCCGACGTTGCAGAGGAACAGCGCCATGGAAGACATCTCCCGCCTGATCGAGGCCTACGCCACGATCATCGGTGAAATAGACGATGTCACTCGGCCCGGTGTCCTCGACACTCCGGAGCGGGCCGCCAAGGCCATGCGCTTTCTCACCCGCGGCTATGAGCTGAGCCTGGAAGAAGTGGTGAACGGCGCGCTGTTCCCGGCCGAGAACCGCGAGATGATCGTGGTCCAGGACGTGGAGCTGTACTCCCTGTGCGAGCATCACCTGCTGCCGTTCATCGGCAAGTGTCACGTGGGCTACATCCCCAATGGCAAGGTGCTGGGCCTGTCCAAGGTGGCGCGGGTCGTCGACATGTTCGCCCGGCGGTTGCAGATTCAGGAGGAGCTGACGTTCCAGATCGCCGACGCCTTGCAGCAGGTCACCGGCGCCGAGGACGTGGGGGTCATCATCGAGGCCCGGCATCTGTGCATGATGATGCGCGGGGTGGAGAAGCAGAACTCGCGCATGAAGACCTCGGCCATGCTCGGCGGGTTCCGCGAGAACCCGGCGACCCGCGCCGAGTTTCTCGACCTGCTCAAAGGGTTGTGAGGCGCGGCCGGCCCGCCCGGCCCGGGCCCCCGGATGCATCGCTTCGAGCCCTGTGTCATTCTTATTGGCGAGACGAAGTCTTCGCAGGACTCGGCAAATGAAAGGCAGGAGAACGCCATGAGCAACCATCGCAAATTCTACATCGACGGCCAGTGGGTGGACCCGGCCGGGCAGGAGACCCTGGACGTCATCAACCCGGCCACCGAAGAGTCCGTCGCCACCATCGCGCTGGGAAACAAGGAAGACGTGGACCGCGCCGTGGCTGCCGCCAAGAAGGCCTTCGTCAGCTTCTCCCAGACCACGGTGGAGGAGCGGGCTGGGCTGCTCGAGAAGATCATCGAGGTCTACAAAGGCCGCATGCAGGAGATCGCCGCCACGGTCTCGAGCGAAATGGGGGCGCCCATGAGCCTGGCCAACGCCGCTCAGGCGCCGGCGGGCCTGGGGCACCTCATGTACGCCCTGAACGCGCTCAAGGAGTTCCCGTTCGAGGAGACCTCCGGCAAGAACCTGATCGTGCGCGAACCCATCGGCGTATGCGGGCTGATCACCCCGTGGAACTGGCCGCTGAACCAGATTTCCGCCAAGGTGGCGCCGGCCATCGCCGCGGGCTGCACCATGGTGTTGAAGCCTTCCGAGGTGGCGCCGCTGAATGCGCTGATCTTCGCCGAGGTGATGCACGAGGCCGGGGTGCCGGCCGGGGTGTTCAACCTGGTCAATGGTGATGGCCCGACGGTGGGTGAGGCCATGTCCTCCCATCCGGACGTGGACATGATGTCCTTCACCGGTTCGACCCGGGCGGGGATTTCGGTGGCGGAGAACTCCGCCAAGACCGTCAAGCGCGTGGCGCAGGAGCTCGGCGGCAAGTCGCCCAACGTGATCCTGGACGACGCCAGCTTCCCGGACGTCATCGCCCGGGACACCTTCGGCGTCTGCATGAACACCGGGCAGTCGTGCAACGCGCCGACGCGGATGCTGGTGCCCATGTCGCGCATGGATGAGGCCGCCGCCATCGCCAAGGCGACGGCAGAGCAGATCAAGGTCGGGGATCCCAGTGAGGAGGACACCCAGATCGGGCCGCTGGTCTCCGCGGCGCAGTTCGAGAAGGTGCAGAACCTGATCCAGAAGGGCATCGACGAAGGCGCCAAGCTCGAGTGCGGCGGCGTGGGCCGGCCGGACGGCCTGAACCGCGGCTACTACGTCAAGCCGACGATCTTCTCCAATGTCAGCAACGACATGACCATCGCTCGGGAAGAGATCTTCGGGCCGGTGCTGTCGCTGATCGGCTATCAGGACGAGGAGGATGCGGTCCGGATCGCCAACGACACCGTCTACGGCCTGTCGGCCTATGTGAGCTCGGGGGATGTGGAGCACGCCGCCCGGGTGGGCCGCCGCATCCGTGCCGGCAACGTGCACCTGAACGGCGCCGGAGTGGATCCGGGCGCGCCTTTCGGCGGCTACAAGCAGTCGGGCAACGGCCGCGAGTTCAGCAAGTGGGGCCTCGAGGAGTTTCTCGAGACCAAGGCGCTGCTGGGCTACAACGCCGCCTGAACCCGTCACCGGCATGGACGTCTACGGCCACCGCGACCTCGTGGCGGCCGCCGCCGAAGATGAAACCACTCACCGGGCTGACGTCGCCGTAATCCCGCCCCCAGGCCACCGTGACGTGCTTCAGATCGGGAATCACGTTGTTGGTGGGATCGAAATCCACCCAGCCCAGCTCCGGGCACCATACCGACAGCCAGGCGTGGGACTCGTCAGTGCCGTTCCCGCCGCGCCCGGTCATGAGATACCCGCTCACGTAGCGCGCGGGCAGGCCCACGGCGCGCAGGCAGGCGATCTGCAAGTGCGCGAAGTCCTGGCACACCCCCTTGCCCAGCTCGAGCACTCGGCCCACCGGGGTGGAGACGTCGGTCACCCCGCCCTGATACTCGAATTCGTCGAAGATCCGCGAAGTGAGCGCCATCACCGCCTCGAGCAGTGGGCGCCCCGGACGAAACGTCTCCAGGGCGTAGTCCCGAAGGGGCGCCTCCACGTCCACGTACGGTGAAGCGAAGCAGTAGTGGGCGGCCGCCAACGCTTCGGCGGTGACGGGATTCTGCACGCTCTGGGCTACGACCTCCCAGGCGGGACTGAAGTCCAGCATGATGCTCATGCTCGGTAGTACCTCCACCCGGGCGTGACCGGTGATCACCAGCTCCCGGTGCCGCTCCTGGACGGTGAGAAAATCCACCCGGTTGCCGAAGTAGTCCAGCCAGGCGTCGTGCACGACGGGCTCCGGGGTGACCTCGACGTCGGCGCGCAGCACGTTCTGGCGGTGGCTGCGCCGGGGTTTCAGCTTCAGGAGCTGGTGTGACATCGACACCGGACCGCCGTAGCGGAATCGGGTCTCGTGACGGACGTCATAGAGCATCGCCGGGTGTCTCCGGAATGGCGCTGCCCGTGACCCGATGGCCCACGGTGTGGCTGAAGTAGGTCCGGGTGATCAGCTCGGTGAGCTCGGTGATACCGGCCTCGACCCGCTTCAGCAGACGGTTGAGGTGGGTCCGGTTGCCGCGGCGGCTGGTGGTGCCGGCGAGCTTGTCCACGTCCGCCAGGATCACCTCGGTGTGCAGGCTCAGCAGCAGCTTCCGGGTCGGCGACGGTTGACCGTGGACGTCCTCCAGGGGCATCACCGCCATGTGGCTGCGCATGGCGCTCAACTGGAACGCCAGCGACCGCGGGTTGGTCTCGTCGGCCAGCAGCAGATCGAGCACGGCGGGCAGCTCCGGCTCCGCCCGATAGCGGGAACGGTAGGTGATGAGGCTGTCCGCCAGGTCGAGCTGCAGGCTGAGCACGCCCGGGTGTTCCCGGCCCGCGGGCACCACCAGCTCGCGCATCACCCGGGCGATGAACCGCGCCCGCTCGATGCGGCGGCCGGTGTCGAGCAAGCGCCAGCCGTAGCCACGGGTCATGTTCTCGTGGATCAGCCCGTTCACGGCGGACTGGGCCTCCACCAGATCGTTCAGCACGTTCACCGCGTCGCTGACCGTGTGCACCCGCCAGCGCAGGCTCGGCACGCTGGTGAGCCGCTCGATGATGCGCCAGGCATCGGGGGAGAGTCGTTCCCGCACCTGATCCGCGGTGCGCGCCACGTTGCGAAGCACCTGCGCCAGGCTGTCGGGGCTGTCGGGGTCGAACAGAATGTTCCAGATCTCGTGCTCGACCGCGCGGCTGCCGGCGGCGCCGGCCCGGCGCGCGCGGGAGGGTGACAGCCGGCCTTGGGAGACCAGCAGCGCCGTCAGCACCTCCAGCGCCACCGGGGCGTTGCCGAGACTCGCTTCGCCGGCGAGCCGCAGGAACAGATTGCGGTACAGCCGCACCCCGCCGTCGGCACGCTCGAAGTAGCGGCCGAGCCAGAAAAGATCGTCGGCGGTCTTGCTGGGCAGATCGCGGTCGCTGCGTTTGAGGGTCGCGGCCCGCAGGGGCTCCATGAGCGTTTCCCGCTCGATTTCCTCGTCCGCCAGCACCCAGACGTCCTTGCTGCACGGGTTGCCGGTGCCGGAGTCCGTCCCCGAGATTTTCACCAGCCCCCCCGGCATGACGTGGTATCCGTCCTCGCCGGCGGCGAGGTACATGCGCATGACCATGGGCACCGGCTCGAGCGCACCATGGTCGTTCAGGCACGGCACCGTGGAAGGCTGCATACGCTCACTGCCGACGTAGTCGTACGGCCGGAACGCCAGGCGCTCGCCGAGCACCGCCGGGTCGTCCAGGCCCGGGTCCGAGCGTTCGAACTCCCGCGCCCCGGCGGTCAGCAGCGAGCCCCGGGGAAAGGCGTGGTGCACCCGCAGGGCCGCCGCGTTCGCCAGCACGAAGTCCCGCTCGCGATTCTGCCCGCACCACCAGGTGGCGATGTTGGGCAGGGTGAGCGCCTCGTTGAGCAGCCGTTCGCACAGCGCCGGCATGAACGGTAGCAGCGCCTTGCTGGCGGCTACGCCGCTGCCCACGGCGTTCGCCAGCACCACGTTGCCGCTGCGTGCGGCCTGCAGCAGCCCGGCCACCCCGAGCCCCGGCGTGGAGCGCAGTTCCAGCGGATCGGCGGTCTCGGAGGGAATCCGGCGGACGATGACGTGCACCCGCTCCAGCCCCTCGAGCGTCTTCAGAAACACCCGGTGGTCGCGCACGGTGAGATCGCCGCTTTCCACCACCGGGTACCCCAGGTACCGGCCGATGAGGGCGTGCTCGAAGTAGTCGGGGTCGTCCGGCCCGGCGGTGAGCACCACGCACAGGTGCTGGTCCGACCGCCGCGCGAAGTAGTCGGCGAAGCGGCGGTAGAACCCGGCCAGCCGCTGCAGGTTATCGACGTTGAACTGCTCGGGAATGGCCCGGGAGGTGACCAGCCGGTTCTCCAGGGCATAGCCGATGCCGGCTGGCGATTCCACCCGCTGCGAGAGCACCCACCAGCTTCCGTCCGCGGCCCGCGCCACGTCGAAGGCGAGAAACTGCAGCAGGTTTCCGTCGCTGGGGCGCATGCCGTGGCAGTGGGGGACGAAAGCCGGGTTGGCGAAGATCGCCGGTGCCGGCAGGGCGCCGCGGGCGAGCAGGGACTGCTCGCCGTAGACGTCCCGGACCAGGGCGTTGAGCAGCCGTGCCCGCTGGATCAGCCCGGCGGCCAGGGTATTCCAGTCCCCCTGCTCGAGCACCAGGGGAAAGACGTCCAAGTGCCAGGGACGCCGCTTGCCGCTGTCGGCGGCGACGTAGGCGACGTCGTGCTCGCGCAGCAGGTTCTCCGCTGCTGCGCCGGCGTTGCGGCGCCGGCTCGCGCCCATGGCGGCGAAGTCGTTCAGCAGGGCATGCCAGCGGCGGCGCGGGCGGCCGTCCGGCCCCACCAGCTCGTCGAAGCCGCCGGCCGGCGGCCGGTAGCCGTCGAGAAGGCCGGCGACGGCATCGGGGTTGGAGCCCGGCTCACCCATGGCGAGGGCGGAACCGGGGGCGGCCGGCGGCGGTCGGGCGCGGATGGATGGGCATGGGCGATCTCGTGTTCGAGGGCGCAATGTAGGGATGCCCCCGGGGCAATGCAAGGCGCGCCCCGGACGCCGGCTTTCCGGTGCTGTTGCAGTGTGCGACGTGACAATTTAGAACGTGGTATAACACACACGATTCAGCGGGAGCGAGCAATGGAGTCATTCGAGGGCCGCCTGGCGGTCATAACCGGTGCGGGAAGCGGCATGGGCCGCGAGCTGGCCGTTCAGCTCGCCCGGGCCGGCTGTCACCTGGGGCTTTGCGACGTGTCGTGGGAGGATCTGGAGGAAACCCGCCGCCTGTGCGGAGAGGACGTCAGGGTCAGCGTGCACCTCTGCGACGTCTCCGACGAGGCGGCCGTGACGGCGTTTCGCGATGGCGTGCTCGCCGCCCATGAGACCGACCACGTGCACCTGCTCTTCAACAATGCCGGCATCGGCGGTGGCGGCAGCTTCCTCGAGGACCCCCGGGAGGAGTGGGAGCGCACGTTCGGCGTGTGCTGGTTCGGCGTGTATTTCTGCTGCCGTGCGTTCATGCCGCTGCTGGTGGCGGCGGAGCAGGGGCACGTGGTGAATACCTCCAGCGTCAACGGCTTCTGGGCGAGCCTCGGTCCGGAGGTGCCCCACACCGCCTACAGCGCCGCCAAGTTCGCGGTGAAGGGCTTCTCCGAGGCACTGATCAACGACCTGCGGATGAACGCGCCCCACGTGCAGGTCTCCGTGGTCATGCCCGGCCACATCGGCACCTCCATCGCCTTCAACACCGGCCGGGTGCTGCGGGGCCGTGACAGCGTCGAGATGACGGCGGGCGAGGTGGCCCACGCGCGGGCGCGCATGGTGGCCCGGGGACTGCCGGTGGACAACGTCCCGGACGACCACATTCGTGACGCGGTGCGCCAGCAGGCGGAAGCGTTTCGCGACAACGCCCCCCTCACCGCGGCCCAGGCCGCGGAGATCATCCTGGACGGGGTGCGCGAGGGCCGCTGGCGGATCCTGGTGGGCGAGGACGCGCAGGCGCTCGATGAGGCGGTGCGCGCGGCGCCGGAGGCGTGTTACGAGCCGGATTTCACCCGGCGGATCCAGTCGCTGGGTTTTCTCGGGGGCGAGCAGCAGGGTCGACGACCACGGGTCGGGAGTGGCACACCCCACCAACGGCCACGTGAAACGCGGGAGAGTGGAGACAGCACCATGAGCAGCGACCGATTCGATCACTGGCAGCCGATCACCGCGAGCGACGCGGAAATCGAGCGTGCCCTCGAGCACGCCCACATTCCGTCGCTGATGGCGTCGCTGGTGCACCTGACCGGCGACGAGGATCTCATCCACGGCGACATCCGGCCCAGCGCCGAGTTCTTCGGCGATCCCCAAGCGGGCATCACCGAGGAACAACAGGCCCGGGTGCGCGCGCTGGCCTTGGATGCCCTGCGAACCTATCGGGATGCCGGGTGCCCGCGCCCGCCGGAGCCGCCGGAGGAGACCGTTCGCGACATGATGAGCTTCGTCGCCGGCGAGGAGCTTCCCGAGGAATACGGGGAGTTTTTGATCTCAGAGCTGTCCCTGCGCGGTGAGGATCCATTCGGCCAGCCCATCATCGACGAGGCGCCGGTTGCCGCCCGGGAGCGCTTCAACGTCGTGGTCATCGGCGCCGGCATGTCCGGTATTCTCGCCGCCATCCGTCTGCAGGAGGCGGGCATTCCCTACGTGGTCGTGGAGAAGAACGCCGACGTGGGCGGCACCTGGCTGGAGAACACCTACCCGGGGTGCCGGGTGGACAGCCCCAACCACACGTACTCGTACTCGTTCGAGCCCAACGACTGGCCCCAGCATTTCTCCAACCAGCAGACGCTGCTCTCGTACTTTCAGCGGGTGGCCACCGAATACGGCATCCGCGACGCCATCCGCTTCAATACCGAGGTGGAGGAAGCGGCGTTCGACGAGGCGACGGGGACGTGGCGGGTCAGCGTCGCCGGCCGCGACGGCCGCAAGGAGGTGCTCGAGGCCAACGCCGTCATCAGCGCCGTAGGGCAGTTGAACCGTCCGCGGCTGCCGGACGTGCCGGGGCGCGACAGCTTCCGCGGGCCCGCGTTCCATTCCGCCCGCTGGGACCACGACGTCTCGCTCGAGGGCAAGCGGGTGGCGGTGATCGGCACCGGCGCCAGCGCTTTCCAGTTCGTGCCCCGGGTGGCGGAGCAGGCCAGCGAGGTGGCGGTGTTCCAGCGCACGCCGCCGTGGATGAGCCCGACGCCCGAGTACTTCGAGGAGATTCCCTCGGAAAAGCACTGGCTGTTGAATCACGTGCCCTACTACGCCAAGTGGTATCGCTTCTGGATGTTCTGGCGAACGGCGGAAGGCCTGCTCCCGGCGGCGCGACGGGATCCCGCCTGGAACGATCAGGAGCGCTCGGTGAGCGCGCTGAACGACGAGCTGCGGCAGATGCTCACCGAGTACGTTCGCGAGCTGTGCGACGGCGACGACGACCTGTTCGAGAAGTCGATCCCCGATTACCCGCCGGCGGGCAAGCGCATGCTCCGGGACGACGGCACCTACCTGCGCGCGCTGCAGCGGGACAACGTCGAGCTGATCACGGACCCGGTGGCGGAGATCACCGAAACGGGCCTCGTCACCGAGAGCGGCCGCGAGCTCGAGGTCGACGTGATCATCTACGGCACCGGCTTCCAGGCGGACAAATTCCTTTGGCCCATGAAGATCTACGGCCGTGGCGGCCGCGAGCTGCACGAGCAGTGGAACGGGGATCCGCGGGCGTACCTGGGCATCACGGTGCCGGGCTTTCCGAACCTGTTCTGCTGCTACGGCCCCAACACCAACATCGTCGTGAACGGCAGCATCATTTTCTTCTCGGAATGCGAGGTGCGCTATATCCTCGGCTGCATCGGCCTGCTGCTGCAGGAGGGGCATGCAGCGATCGACTGCCGGCCCGAGGTACACGACGCCTACAACCGGGAAATCGACGCGGCGAACGCGGAGATGGCCTGGGGCGTGCCCAACGTCGACAGCTGGTACAAGAACGATCAGGGGCGGGTGACCCAGAACTGGCCATTCAGTCTGCTGGAGTTCTGGGAGCGCACCAGGGCGCCGGATCCGGAGGATTTCGTTTTCCTGGATGCGGATGCGGCGGCCGCCTAGGCCGACCACCCGGCGCTACGGCGTGATCGGGGTCTTCGCCGGCGCGCCGGCGTCTTCGCGCACCAGCCGCGGAACCAGGTAGCCGGGCAGGCGCGCCCGCAGCTCCGCGTGCAGGTGCCGTGCCCGGGGCTCGTCCACCTCGAAGTGGGCGGCGCCGCGCACCCGGTCGAGCAGGTGCAGGTAATAGGGCATTACGCCGGCGTCGAACAACCGCTCGTTGAGCTCTGCTTGCGCCTCGACGCTGTCGTTCACCCCCGCCAGCAGCACGGCCTGGTTGAGCACCGGCACCTGCCGCTCCCTGAGCCGCGCCACCGCGTCTGCGACCCCGGCGTCGATCTCGTTGCCGTGGTTGGCGTGAATCACCATCACCGGTTTGAGCCGGCTGGTCGTGAGCCAGTGCAGCAGGGCCGCGTCTACCCGTTCCGGGAGCACCACCGGCAGCCGGCTGTGAATGCGCAACCGCCGCAGGTGCGGTATCTCCGCCAGCGCCCGGGCCAGGGCCGTCAGACGCTGGTCGTTCAGGGTCAGCGGATCGCCACCGCTCAGGATCACCTCGGAGACGTCGTCGTGGTCGGCGAGATAGTCGAGGGCGCTGCGCCATCGGTCGGCCGAGGCATTGGCATCGGCGTAGGGGAAGTGCCGCCGGAAACAGTAGCGGCAGTGCACGGCGCAGGCGCCGGTGGCCACGAGCAACGCGCGGCCATGGTACTTGTGCAGCACGCCCTGGCCTCGGAGGGCGGCGCTGTCACCCACCGGATCGTCGAGAAACGCCGGGGCCTCGTCGAATTCCGCCCGCAGAGGCAGCACCTGCGCCAGCAGCGGGTCGTCGGGATCCCCCGGTCGCATCCGGTCGGCGTAGCACTCCGGCACCCGCAGCGGGAACAGCCCGGCGGCGCGCCGGGCGGCCGGCAGCAGGTCGCACGGCAGGCGCAGACGCTCGACGAGCTGCTCCGGATCGCGAATGGCCCGGGCGAGCGCCTGTTGCCAGGGGGCGCGTGGCGGGTGCCCGGTCACGTCAGCCGGCTGAGCTCGCCTCGCCGTTGCGCTCGACGCGCGCGGCGGCCACGTCGCGGGACCAGTGGGACACGCACGGAATGCGTTCCCGGTTGCAGCGCTCGGCATACTTGCGGGCGATCTCGGTGACTTCGCTCATCAGGCCCTCCCGCAGGGTGGTGGGGGTGAGCCCCAGCCCCAGCAGACCTTCGTTGCTGGCCGCCAGATCGTTGCGATCGGCTTCTCGCCGCGGGTTCGGCAGGTGCTCGATGGGCGCGCCCGTCATCCCGGAGATCATGGTGGCCAGGTCGATGAGCCGGTGCGTCTCGGTGAGTTGATTGAGGATGCGTACCCGGTCTCCCCGTTGCGGCGGGTTGGTCACCGCCAGCTCCACGCACCGCACCGTGTCCTGAATGTGGATGAAGGCCCGGGTCTGCCCGCCGCTGCCGTGAACCGTGAGCGGGTGGTCGATGGCCGCCTGCATGAGAAAGCGGTTCAGCACCGTGCCGTAGTCGCCGTCGTAGTCGAAGCGGTTGATCAGGCGTTCGTCGAGGCGGGTTTCCCGGGTCTGGGTGCCCCAGACGATGCCCTGGTGCAGGTCGGTGACGCGCACCCCGTCGTTTTTGTTGTAGAAGGCGAAGAAAAGCTGATCCTGGGTCTTGGTCATATGGTAGATGCTGCCCGGATTGGCGGGGTAGAGGATTTCCTGCTCCACGTCCTCGCCGGCGTCGTTGGTCATCCTGACCGTGAGGTAGCCCTCCGGCAGCCGTACGCCCACGTCGGAGTAGCCGTAGACGCCCATGGTACCCAGATGCACCAGGTGCACGTCCTGGCCGCTGTCGACGATGGCTGCCAGGACGTTGTTGGTGGCGTTCAGGTTGTTGTTGACGGTGTAGCGCTTGTGCCACGACGACTTCATGGAATACGGCGCCGCGCGCTGCTCGGCGAAGTGCACGATGGCATCGGGCATCTCGTGCCCGATCAACGCCAGCAGACGCTCATAGTCGTTCGCGACGTCCAGGTGCTCGAAGCGGATGTCGCGGCCGGTGAGCGCTTTCCAGGTTTTCAGCCGGATTCCGGGCGGTTGGATGGGGGTGAGGCTGTCGGCTTCCAGCTCGTTGTCGATGTTCCGCCGCGACAGGTTGTCGACGATGACGACGTCGTGCCCCTGCCGGGACAGGTGCAGGGCCGTGGGCCAGCCGCAGAAGCCGTCGCCACCGAGGACCAGAATTCTCATGCGCTTTCTCCTTGCAGCCCCGGCGCGCGGAGCGGCACCAGGTTGTTCAGAAACTCCCGGGCGGATTGATCCCAGGAAAACTCGAGCGCCCGGGCGCGGCAGATTTCCGGATCGATGCCGACCGCGCCCATGGCCGCGACTGCCAGGTCGTCGTTCAGTACGCCGGCGCTGCTGTCGCCGACGACGTCCACCGGCCCCTGGACCGGATAGGCTGCCACCGGCACGCCGCACCCCATGGCCTCGAGCATCACCAGTCCCAGGGTTTCGGTTCGCGAGGGAAAGACGAACACGTCCGCCGCCCGGTAGTGGCGCACCAGCGCCTCGCCACGTCGGGTGCCGAGGAACTTCACCGCGGGATAGCGCTCCTCCAGCTCGGCGCGCTGGGGGCCGTCGCCCACCACCACCTTGGTGCCGGGCGTATCGATGCGCAGGAAATCCTCCACGCTTTTCTCCACCGCGACGCGGCCGACGTAGAGCTGGATGGGGCGCTCGAAAGGCAGCGGCTCAGCCGGTCCGGGGGTGAAGATCTCGGTGTCGACGCCACGCACCCAGCGCACCAGGTTCCCGAACCCATGGGATTCCAGCATCGCCCGCAGGGTGGGGGTGGAATACATGGTGGCGGTCGCGCCTTCGTGAAAGCGGCGAATCCCGCGAAAGCTCATCCGCTCCGGTAGCCCGAAGCGCATTCGCAGATACTGCGGAAACATGGTGTGAAACGAGCTGGTGAACGGCAGCCCGCGCCGCCGCAGCCAGTTGCGCGCCGACCAGCCGAGCGGGCCCTCGGTGGCCACGTGCACCGCATCGGGGTCGATCTCCTCGATATAGCGTCCCACACTGGCGGGGGAGCACAACGCGAGACGGATTTCCGGATAGGTGGGGCAGGGCACGCTCCTGAAGCGGTCCGGCCCGAGCACCTGCACGTCGTGGCCTAGCGCCACCAGCTTGTCTCGTGTGGTGGACAGCGTTCGCACCACCCCGTTGATCTGGGGAAACCAGGCGTCTGTAACGATCAGGAGCCGCACTCGAAAATCTCTAATCCGCGGTGGCTTGCCATTCTCCGCGGTGCGGCCGGGGAAAGGGACGACCGCGGTGCGCACCCGCAAGGCATGGTACCGCCTCGCCGGTAGCGGCCTCAAGCGCCGCACGACGCGGCGCCATGGCCCTGATCGGTACTAGCCGGGTGCCCGCGTGCTGCGGCTCACCGGCGCGTGGCCAGCACCGGCCGGGAGTTGAACTCGTGAATGGCGAGCCGCGCCTCGGCGTCCGTGCTGGTCTCGCTCAGGATCTCGATCAGCCGCGCCACGTCACGCTCGGCGGCGGCCTTGGAGTCGTACGGGCCGACGTCGATGTTCTCGCGGGTGGTGAAGAACCAGGCGCCGCCGATGTTGAAGAATCGGCTGGTGCGGAACCAGGTGCGGGGGGACTCGCCGGCGCGCACCGGCGGCCGTTCGACCTCGTCGCTGCCGTTGACCCGGCCGGCGCGCACCGGGCGCTCGGTGCGGCTCGATTCGGCGTGGACGAACTCGCGCACCTTGTGCACGATCTCGCGGCTGCTGCGGCAGCGGCGCAGCTCGGCCGTGAGCTGCTCGCTGCGCTGCCCGGCGATCTCCCGGCGTGGGTAGGGCCCCATGCGGTAACCGGTGGGCGAGCCCACGTACCAGCCGTCCTGATCCTCGAATACGCGATCTGCCGCGAACCACCTGGGTAGCGCATTCGCCATGGTGCTTGCCTCGTCCAGTGTCTTCCGGAGGGTAGGCACTGGAGCGCGCGCGAACCGGAACCCGCGCACAATTCCGCGCCATCGGCGCGGCGGCCGCGGTATCATGCCGCGCCGTCGGCAAAGAGGAGAGTCGCATGGAGCAGATCGGCTGGGAGGACTTCGCCCGGGTGGAGCTTCGGGTGGGGCGGGTGCTGAGCGCCGAGCCGTTCCCCGAGGCGCGCAACCCCGCCTACGTGCTGCACGTGGACTTCGGCGAGACGATCGGCACCCGCAAGTCCAGCGCCCAGCTCACGGAACTGTATCGCCCGGAGGACCTGGTAGGCCGGCTGGTGGTGGCGGTGGTCAACTTTCCCGACAAGCAGATCGGTCCGGTCCGGTCACAGTGCCTGGTGACCGGGTTCCACGACGCGGCGGGGCGGGTGGCGCTGTGCGTCCCGGATGCGGAGGTGCCTCTGGGGGCGAAGCTGGCGTGAACCGCGGCGCCAGCGGGAACGTGCAGCCGGGGGCCGGATCGGCCCTGCGCGTCACTCGCGGGACACCGCGCGCCGCTCCGGCAGCCGCGGCAACGTCACGGTGAATTCGCTGCCACGGCCGGGCCCGGCGCTTTCGGCTCGGACCGTACCGCCGTGGGCGGAGACGATGGAGCGCACCAGGGTCAGTCCCAGCCCCAGCCCCTGCTTCGGGTGCCCGGTGGCCTCTTCGGGGTTGTGGAACAGGTGGAACACCCGCTCCAGCATGTGCTCGGGAATACCCACGCCGGTGTCCTCGACCGCGACGATGACCTGCTGCTCGTGGCCGCGGACGGTGATGGCGATCCGGCCGCCGGGATCGGTGTACTTGGCGGCGTTGTGCAGCAGGTTCACGACCACCTGCACCAGCCGCTGGTGATCGCCGAGCACGCACAGCGGCTCGGGACCGAGTGTCACCTGCAGATCCTGGTCGCGTTGCTCGAGCACCGCGCGGGTTACCTCGATGGCGTGCTCCGCCACCTCGTTCACGTCCGTCGGATGCTTTTCCACCGTCAGCATCCCCCGGGCCATGCGTGAGGCATCGAGCAGGTCGTCGAGCAGGCGGCGCATGTGGTCGACCTGGCGCTCCATCATGTCGTGGAGCTCGCGCCGGTCGCCGCCGGTGTCGAGAGTTCGCAGCGCCGTGAGGCCGTTGGCGATGGGCGCCAGGGGACTGCGCAGCTCGTGGGCGAGCACAGCGATGAACTCGTCCTTGCGCTGGTCCGCGGCCTCGCGCTCCCGGGCCTGGGCCTCGAGCCGGCGCTCGGCCCGTTTGCGCTCGGTGATGTCCCGGGAAATGGTGGCGGCGCCGACGATCCGGCCGAGGGCGTTGCGGATGGGCGAGAGCGACAGCGACACCGTGAGTCGGGCGCCGTCGCGGGTGACACGCTCGGTTTCGTGCTGTTCCAGGGTCTCGCCGCGCCGGATCAGCTCCATGAGCCATTCCGCCTCGCCGGGGCGGTCGTCGGGAATGATGATGGCGATGGGCGCGCCTATGGCCTCGGTGCGGGTGAAGCCGTACATGCGTTCGGCGCCGGGGTTCCAGTCGGTGATGATCCCCGCCGTGGTCTTGGCGATGATCGCGTCGGTCGAGGAGCGGACCAGCGCCGCGAGCCGCTCCCGTTGCTGCTCGGCCCACCAGTGCTCGCTGATGTCCTCGTTGACGGCGAGGGCGCCGATGATGCGCCCCTGGTCGTTGCGCAGCGGCAGTGCCGCGTTGCGGATCACCTTGTGCTCACCGTCGAAGGTCTCGATCTCGATGATCTCTCCGGTGGCGCGTTCACCCGCAAGAGCGCGGGCGAGACCCCATTCCTCCGAGCTGATGGGCTCGCCACTGGCCGCCCACCAGCCCTTGTACTGCGCGTACCGATCCGGACCAACGTAGCGGGCGCCGCCCCAGATGCGCTGCAGCGCCGCGTTGCTCAGGATGATGCGTCCGGCCGCATCGGTGAAGGCGAGCCCCACCGGCAGAGCCTCGATGACCGTGCGCAGGCGGCGTTCGCTTTCCGCGAGCGGGGTGCGCGGTCCCACCGGTGCCCGGAGAATCACCAGGTAATGCTCGGCGGGCGGGCGCTTTGCCAGGGGCACCACGGAACACGCCACCCGGTGGGAGTCCCGGGGGCCGCGCAGCCGCAGGGCGAGGTCGGTCACCGTCTCGCCCCTGTGGGCGCGTGAGACCGGCCGCTGGTGGTCGTCCAGGGGCGAGCGGGTATCGGGGTCCTGCAGGGTGAAGCGCCGCTGGTACTCGTCCGCGGCCATGGCCGCAGGCTCGTCGGGCTCGAGGCCGTGCAGCGCCCTGGCTGCCGGGCTCATGGCGACCACGTCGCCGCTGGCGCTCATCACCATGACGTTGTCCGCCGCGTGCTGGAGCAGGGGCTGGTAGCGGCTCGACTGCGACACGAGCGAGTCGTTCATGAGCGCCTTCAAGAGTACGCGGGAGCCGGAAACAATATACCAGCGCCGCGCGCCATGGGTTGACGGCTGCCCATGACAGGCGCGTCCGCGCGCTTCGACGTCGACCCGGCCGGTGGGCTTTGGCAAAATCGCGTGCTTTCATGAGCGAGACTCTCTCCATGGTGAACATCACGCTGCCGGACGGCTCGGTGCGTCGGTTCGACCACCCCGTCTCGGGCGAGGAACTCGCGGCGTCGATCTCGAAATCGCTGGCCAAGGCGGCGCTGGCGGTGCGGGTGGACGGCGTGCTGAAGGACGTTTACCTGCCCATCGATCGCGATGCCACCGTGGAGATCATCACCCGGGATTCCGAGGACGGGCTCGAGCTTTTGCGTCACGATGCCGCCCACGTCATGGCCGAGGCGGTCAAGGAGCTCTACCCGGAGACGCAGGTGACCATCGGCCCCACCATCGAGAACGGCTTCTACTACGATTTCGCGCGGGAAGAGCCGTTCACCCCGGAGGACCTCGAGGCCATCGAGGCGCGCATGCGCGAGATCGTCAAGCGCGACGAGGCCGTCCGGCGGGAAGTGTGGGAACGCGACGCCGCCGTGGGTTTCTTCGAGGAGCAGGGTGAGATCTACAAGGCCGAGATCATCGCCAGCATCCCCGAGCACGAGGAAGTGGGTCTGTACCGCCAGGGCGATTTCATCGACCTGTGCCGCGGCCCGCACCTGCCCTCCACCGGCAAGCTCGGCATGTCGTTCAAGCTCATGAGCGTGGCCGGCGCCTACTGGCGCGGGGATTCCCGCAACGAGATGCTCCAGCGCATCTACGGCACGGCCTGGGCCAACGACAAGGACCTCAAGGCGTATCTCCGGCGCCTGGAGGAAGCGGAGAAGCGTGACCACCGCCGCCTGGGCCGGGAGATGGATCTGTTCCATCTCCAGGAGGAAGGACCCGGGGCGGTGTTCTGGCACCCCAAGGGCTGGACCCTGTTCCAGACCATGATCGACTACATGCGCGAGAAGCAGCGCCGCGCGGGGTATCAGGAGGTGAACACCCCGGAGGTGCTCGACCGCGAGCTGTGGGTGAAGTCCGGGCACGTGGAGAAATTCGGCGAGAACATGTATCTCACCGCCACGCCGGACGAGCGGGTATTCGCGCTGAAACCCATGAACTGTCCGGGGCACGTGCAGCTGTTCAAGCAGGGCATCAAGAGCTACCGCGACTTGCCGTACTACCTGGCCGAGTTCGGCAAGGTGCACCGCTACGAGCCCTCCGGGGCGTTGCACGGCATCATGCGGGTGCGGCATTTCACCCAGGACGACGCCCACATCTTCTGCACCGAGGAGCAGATCACCGCCGAGTGCGTGAAAGCCTCCCGGCTGGTCCAGGAGATCTACAACGATTTCGGCTTCGACGACGTGCGGGTGAAGTTCTCCGACCGCCCCGAGCAGCGGGTGGGCGCCGACGAAGTCTGGGACGAGGCGGAGGCGGCGCTGAAGACGGCGCTGGACGAATTGCAGGTGGCGTGGAGCCTGAACCCGGGCGAGGGCGCCTTCTACGGCCCCAAGCTCGAGTTCGTGCTGCGCGACGCCATCGGCCGCGACTGGCAGTGCGGCACCGTGCAGGTGGATCTCAACCTGCCCGAGCGCCTCGGCGCCACCTACGTGGCCGGCGACGGCAGCCGCCGTTATCCGGTCATGATCCACCGCGCCATGTTCGGCTCGCTGGAGCGGTTTCTGGGCATTCTCATCGAGCACCACGCCGGGCACCTGCCGCTGTGGCTGGCGCCGCAGCAGCTCACGGTGGCCACCATCACCGACGACGCCGACGACTACGCCCGCGACGTCCTCGACGCCGCCCGGCAACGGGGGCTGCGTGCGGAGGCGGATCTGCGCAACGAGAAGATCTCGTACAAGGTGCGCGAGCACAGTGTCTCGAAGATCCCGGTGATCCTGGTCGTGGGCAAGCGCGAGGCCGAGGAGCGCACCGTGGCCATCCGGCGCCTGGGCGGCAAGGCCCAGGAAGTGACGAGCCTGGACGAGGCGCTCGCGGCGCTCACCGACGAGGCGCGCTCGCCGCTGGAGCGATAGCCGCGGCCCCATGAAGCGCTACATCCTGTGGGACCACGACGGCGTGCTGGTAGACACCGAGCCGCTCTACTACGAGGCGACACGGCGAACGATCGCCGGGCTCGGCGTCGATCTGCCCCACCACGTGTACCTGCGCGACATGGCCCGGGGTCGCACGGCCTGGGAACACGCCCGCGCACGCGGGGTGAGCGAGCCCGAGATCGTGCGCCACCGGCAAGCGCGCGACCGTCTGTATCAGCAACTGCTCCTGGAACGGGAGATCGGGATTCCCGGTGTGGAAGCCCTGCTCGGCCGCCTCGCCGACGACTACGCCATGGCCATCGTCACCACCGCCCGACGCGCCGATTTCGAGCTCATTCACCGCGAGGGCGACATCGTCACCCACATGGACTTCGTGCTGGCCAACGGCGACTACGCCCGCTCCAAGCCGGCACCGGATCCGTATCTCGCGGCACTCGAACGCTTCGGCGCCGCCCCCGACCAGGCGCTCGTGGTGGAGGATTCAGAGCGCGGGCTGCGCTCGGCCCTGGCTGCCGGCATCGACTGTGTGGTGGTGGACAACGACTTCGTCGCCGGCCAGGACTTCACCGGGGCACGGGCCCGCATCGAATCCCTGGATGCTCTGCCGGAGCTGCTGGGGACCCTGGCGTAGCTCGCCGGCGGGCGCCCGCGCCGGCCCGGATCACTGTCTGCCTTCGATGGCGCTCAGCAGCACCCCCATGGCGACCGCCAGGCGCCGGTCGAGCGCGGCTTCCGGGTCGGCCGTGAGGTCCACGTCGAGCTTGAAGATGATCGGGTTGAAGCGCTGCTTGAACACGCCCGCCCGACGGCCGCCGATCTCCGCGTGGTAACGCTGCGGCAGCAGGAACGAAGCCAGGTCGAAGAAGCGGCGCACCAGGGCCTTCGCCATGGAATCCTCCACCACCTCGCCCACCTGCGTTCCGGCGGCATCGTGGATGGTCCAGTGGTCACGCAGGAACGTGGAAGAGATGGGCTCGCGCTTCAGCGTCCCCACCCGCTCCCCGATGATCGAATCCTGCACGTCGTAGGCGCCGGCTATGTCGAAGATGCTCCGGGTGGTGATCCGCAAGAGCTCTTTCGATCGCGACGGGTCGCTGTGCAGGCGGATGTCCTCCTTCAGCCGGAAGCGCTTCATGTGGGAATAGAGCAGCAGCTCACCCTGGGGACCATAGATGTGGTACGCGCCGCCGAAGATGCGGAAGAACTTGGTGCGAATCGTGTACCGGGGCTGCGCGAGATGCGCCGACGCGCCGTGCCCGTCGGAATGCTCCGTCATGGGTCTCCAGGGGCGTGGGAGTGTCAGCAACGATACCACCGCGCTTCGCCGGGATCACCGTCGGGCAGCGTGGCGGAAAGTGAGAACGGCGTCACGCTCACTTCGGAGAACGGGAGGGCGCCCTACCGGCTGCCACCGACCGCTGGAATAATCGGTACGGCAAACCACAAGGGATTCAACATGGCCATGAAACACACGGTCTTCGGCATCTTCCTGGCTCTCCTGTCAGCCGCCTGTTCGACGACACCGTCATCATCATCGACACCCGTAGAGTCCGTCGAGGAAGCCTGGGAAGGCTCGGTTCTGATTACTCAGGAGCGGCTTCCGGATGATGTCTCACATACGGTGATTGGCGCTGTCCAGGCCGAAGCGCGTGCAGGATACAGCGGTGCCGAAAGCCTGTATCCGCTACTCGCGGAGGAGGCGAGAGACATGGGAGCCAACGCGGTGGTGAATGCCGAGGGGGGGCGGAAAGTGTCGGCTTTCTCCTGGGCGGCGCCGTTCGTGCGTGGCACCGCGATAAGGGTCGATGATCCGCAGGACCTGGAAGGGATCGAGGGTGCCTGGCACTGAACACGCCATGGCACGTGATTACCTCATTTTCGATCTCGACGGGACGATCAGTGACCCGGCCCCGGGAATCCTCCGCTCGATCAATTTCGCGCTCTCGAGATACGGTTACGCGGAAGTCGACGAGCGGAGGGTCGCGGAGTGCATCGGGCCACCGATCGATGAGGTGTTCCGGGAGCTGACCCGGAACGCTTCGCGGGAGCGGATTGTCGCGCTGGTGGCGCGGTATCGGGCGCGCTACGCGGACGTGGGGTTCTCCGAGAGCGAGCTGTACACGGGGGTCGTCCGCGCCGTGGCCGGATTGGCTGAAAGCGAGAGCCCGTTGGCGGTGTGTACCTCGAAACGTGCGGACTTCGCCGAACGGATCCTGGACATGTTCGGCCTGCGCGACTGCTTTCGATTCGTGGCCGGTGCGAGGTCGGAGTGGCCAAGATTGATCAGCTTGCGCAGCTTCTCGCGGATGGGGTCGTCGGTCCCGGCTCGATCATGATCGGGGACCGTGCGCTCGATGTTCGCGCCGGCAACGCCAACGGGCTCGGCACGGTCGGCGTACTCTGGGGCTATGGCTCGGAGCAGGAGCTCATCGAAGCCGGTGCCGAGCGGCTGCTGACCGCGCCGGCTCAACTGGCGGGTCTGACGACCCGCTCCCGGTAACCGTCATTTCCGGTTGATGCTGTAGCGCCCCGGGCCGGTCAGGGCCAGCGCCACCGCCGTGAACAGGAACATGGCCTGCAACTCGATCGCCCAGCCGCCCTGGGGGCCGAGAGCGAGTATCTCGCCCGCGTGGGCCAGGCCGATGGCGAACAGCATGTTGAGCGCGATCAATACGGCGCCCAGGCGCGAGTACCAGCCGACGATCAGCAGCACCGGGCCCACGACTTCCCCAACGTAGGCGCCGTAGGCGAGAAACGTCGGCAGTCCGCTCGAGCTGAGCATGCCGGCGATACCGGAGACGCCGCCGAAGAGCTTTGCGATGCCGTGCAGCAGAACCGAGAAGCCGAGGATCAGCCGCAGAATCAGTTTTCCCACGCTGTCGTACACTGCCGGTTCTCCCTGTGCCGTGATCTTCCCAGTGTACGCCGAAACCGCCCCCGTGGCTCACCCACGGTCTGCTATTCTGGCATCGGCCCGGCAATCGTGCTCGTTCGTCATCGTGCCCGGTATGGCCGGCGGCTCATTGTAGGAGACAGGCGTGTCGGCGAGCAGAGAAGAAATCGCGAAGTTCATGGCCGAGGAATTTCCGGGCAGCCGGCTGACCATCGTCGAGGTGGGAGATCGCCGCGCCACCGTGCGCCGCGGGGTCACCGGAGACGACGTGCGCCCGGGCGGGACGGTTTCCGGGCCGACACTCATGGCGCTCGCCGACACGGCGCTCTACGTGGCCATTCACGCCACCCTGGGGATCGTGCCGCTGGCGGTGACGTCGAGTCTCAACATCAACTTCCTGCGGCGGCCGTCGCCCGAGTCGGATCTCATCGGGGAGTGTGGGCTGCTGAAGGTGGGTCGAACCCTGGCGGTGGGAGAAGTATCGCTGTACTCGCGGGGGCAGGACGAGCCGGTCGCGCACGTGGTCGGCACTTATGCGCTGCCCCGCCGTGTCGAATGAGGCTCCGCCGGGACGACCATCAATGAGCGGGCGCCGACGTTGCGCCAGCGTTGGCGGATGCGTTCGATCACCGGAAAGCGGGAGGTTTCATGAACACGACGGAAACGATGCAGGGCCGATGCCTGTGCGGTGGGGTTTCCATCACGGCGCCGCGCCATCGGGGGTTCGAGGTGTGTCATTGCGGGATGTGCCGGCGCTGGGGCGGCGGCCCCATGATGGCAGTGCACTGTGGCCGCGACGTCGAGATCGCGAATCGCGACGGGGTGCGCACCTTCGATTCGTCGGAGTGGGCTGAGCGGGCGTTCTGCGCAACCTGCGGAACCCACCTCTACTACCGGCTGAAGCCCGCCGACGAGTACGTCGTTCCCGTGGGCCTGTTCCAGGATGACGGGCCATTCGAGTTGCGGGAGCAGATCTTCATCGACAGGAAGCCGGAGGATTACGCGTTCAGCGCCGATACGCCGCTGCTCACCGAGGCGGATGTATTCGAGCGCTACGGTGCCGGGTAAAGATGAAGCACCGCCGGTGTCAGGCATCCGCGAGCGCGGACCGCATCCCCTGGGATTCCGCCCACTCGAGCAACGTCCGTTGCTGCGCTGATGGCAGAGCGCGGATGCGCTGTTGCAGCATCCCCCACGAGCGCACCGGGTAGGTCCGGGTGAGGTAGCTCACGTCTTCGTCGTAGGTCGTCGCGGTGAAGGCCTTGGCGCCGTCGGCAACTGCGGCGCGGTTGGCGGCGAGCACCGGCAGATAGTGCTCGCGCAGCTCCTCGAGAATCACGCGGGCGAACGGGGTGGTATCGGGAAAATCGGGCAGCTCTCCGGTTCCGTCCCATGCATCCGCCCCGGCCGTCGCCCACGCCAGCACCCGGGGATACTGCGCGACGATCTCCTTCGGATCCGGATCCATGTTGGTGTGCGCGCGCAGACCGCCGAGCACCACCGCGTCCACCGCGGTTGGCCGGTCTCCGAGCAGAAAGCGGGTCTCGCCGAGCTGGTTCTCCGCCGCATCGAGAATGCGCCGGTACTCGGCTTCCGCGGAAGCCTGCTGATGCGCGGAGTCGGTGCCGGTGGCGCGGCAGGCGCGGGGGCCCCACGTCGCGATTCTCTCCGCCGCTTCGCTGTCGCCGCCGGCCATCCGCGACGCGGCGAACTCGGCGCTGCGCGGATAGTGCCAGCGGAAATGCACCATGGTGCGGGCCACCCACTCGTCGAAATATTCTTCCACCAGGTGCACGAGCACGCCCGCTGGCCCGGCGGGGAACAGGCGGCGTTCGGGAAAGCGCCCGTCCAGCATCGTGAGCAGTGGCGTGCTGTCGGCGATCATCCAGTTCTCTGCCGTGTGCAGCACCGGGATCTGGTGCGTGCCGGCGCGTTGCTCCACCTCCTCGGTGACCTCGGGCGTTTTCGCGCGCAGCTCGTACGGCGCGCCGTAGACGTGGAGTGCCGCGGTCAGCTTGCGGGTGAAATAGCTCAACTCGTTGCCGTAGACGATGTAACGACCGATGGGGGGCGGCGGCAGCATGGTTCTGCTCCTTCAGGTAAGGTATTTTGACCAGCTCACTGTGAAAGCCTGCAATGAAGACGGCGTGTGCGCAACAACTACCGACGGGCGGACGGCCGCCCGGCTACCACGGGGACCCGATGACGGCTAGCGTCGCGCTCGGCGTGCGGATTCGGCAGGCGGCGGTCACAGGCGGCTCGCGCTGATGTCGTGGCTGGTGATCCTCGGCGGCCTGCTGGGGCTGCTGTTCGGCGGCTTCCGCGGCCTGGTGCTGGGTGCGCTCATCGGCTACGGCATCACCTGGGCGCTGCCCCGTTTACTGCGGCGCAGCGTCGAGCTCGTGCATTCCCAGCTCCTGGATTCCACCTTCGCGGCCATGGGAGCGCTCTCCAAGGCCGACGAGGTGGTCACCCGGGACGAGATCCGGGCCGCGGAGGCGGTGTTCGACCGCATGGGCCTGTCGGCGGAGCAACGCAAATCCGCCAAGGCGGCGTTCAATCGCGGCAAGGCGCCGGATTTCGATCTCGACGCCGAAATGGACAAGCTGGCGGCGATCTGTCGCGGGCGCAGCGCGCTGCTCGGCCTGTTTCTCCAGGCACAGCTCATGGCGGTGGCGGCCGACGGGCAGGTGCACCCGGCGGAGCATGAGATGCTGGTGCGCATGGCGCGGCGCCTGGGAATCTCCGAGGCTGACGTGGCGCGGCTGGAGGCGGCGTTGCGGGCCGGCGCGGGCGAAGCGAGCGGAGCGCCGTCGGCGTCCCGGCTCGACGATGCCTACGAAGCCCTGGGGGTCAGTCCGTCCGCCAGCGATGCGCAGATCAAACGGGCCTACCGCCGACTGATGAGCGAGAATCATCCCGACAAGCTGGCGGGTAAGGGACTGCCGGAGAACATGCGCGAGATCGCCGAGGAGCGTACCCGCGAGATCACCGAAGCCTATCGGTTGATCACCGAAGCACGTGGGAAGCGGTGACCGGTGTGACACAACGCGGCGGTGAACGCGCCTGTGGCATATGCGGCGCCGGCGAGGCTTCGCTGACACTCAGCGTTCGGGAGATGTACTACGGCACCCGGGATCCGTTCGAATACTGGGAGTGCGCGGCATGCGGGTGTCTGCAGATCGAGCGTGTACCCCACAACCTCGCTGATTATTATCGCGACTACTACTCCCTGCACCGGGAGATCAAGCGTGCGAGCCATCCCTTGGAGCGATGGTTCCGGCGCGGGCGGCTACGCCGGGCACTCGGTCACACCACGCACCCGTTCTGGGCCCTGGTGGAGCGTCTGGCACCGAAGCGACCGGATGAGTGGCTGCGGCGCACCGGCGTGGATGTGGATGCGCGGGTTCTCGACATCGGCTCCGGCCGCGGCGACCGGCTGCAGGCACTGTATCGCCAAGGCTTCCGCCATCTCCAGGGCGTTGATCCGTTCCTGGAGGGGGACGTCCGGTACGCGAACGGCGTGACCGTCTACGCGCGTGAGCTCGAGGAAGTCGGCGGAGAGTTCGACCTCGTGATGGCCCACCATACCCTGGAGCACATGCCGGATCAGCACGAGGCGCTGACCGCCATGGCGAACCGGCTCGCGCGTGGCGGCCGGCTGCTCATCCGCATTCCCTTGAAGTCGTCCTACGCCTGGCGGACCTACCGTGGCGATTGGGTGCAGCTCGATCCGCCACGACACCTGTACCTGCATACTGATCACAGCTTCCGTTGGCTCGCCGCCGCCCATGATCTGGCTGTGGTGGATTCGTTTCACGATTCCACTGCGTTCCAGTTTCTCGGCAGCGAGCGTTACCGTCGCGACGTCCCCCTGATCGGCCAACCTGACGAGGCTTTGTTCTCCGCCGCCGAGCGGCAGGCGTTCGCGGCTCAGGCACGCGCCCTGAATGCGTCCGGGGATGGCGACCAGGCGTGCTTCGTGCTGACGCCCAGGGATTGATCCGATGAAGTCGTTGATTCGCAGAAGCCAACCTGTTTCCGACGTGCTGCTTGCTCCGATCGTTCGCGGCGCGGCCGCGCTGCTCCGGGAAATCCGCCGCACCGGCGTGCACGAGATGCCGCGCTGCCGGGAGGCATTGCGCGCGGCGGGCGTGTTTCCGATAAGAGATCACTACTACGAGCCCCGATTCGAGTTCGCGGACGCCGCCGATTTCGAGCGCGAGCGCCCGCTCCCCGGTATCGACTGGAACCTCGACGGTCAGTTGGCTCTGCTCGAGCGTTTCGACTATGTCGCGGAGTTGTACGACGTCCCGCGGGCGCAGCCGCGGGCGCGCGGGTTTTTCCTAGACAACGACTCATTCGGCCCCGGCGACGCCGAATTCTGGTATCAGTTGATCCGCACGCTCAAGCCGAGGCGGATTTTCGAGATCGGGAGCGGGCATTCGACGCTCATGGCGGTGAAGGCAATCAACCGCAATCGGGCGGAGGATCCGGCGTACGCCTGTCGCCATGTGTGCATCGAGCCATTCGAACGGCCGTGGCTCGAGGAGGCAGGCGTGGTGGTGATCCGGGCGCGCGTGGAAGAGCTCGAGCTGTCGCTGTTCGCGGAGCTCGGGGAGGACGACATCCTCTTCATCGATTCTTCGCACGTGATCCGACCGCAGGGTGACGTGCTGTTCGAGTACCTGGAGCTCATTCCATCGCTGGCACCGGGCGTGGTGGTACACGTCCACGACATTTTTTCGCCGCGCGACTACCCCGAGCGGTGGCTGGTCGACGAAGTGAAGCTGTGGAACGAGCAGTACCTGCTCGAAGCGTTCCTGTCGCACAATGGCAACTGGTCGGTGCTGGGTGCCCTCAATTACCTGCAGCATCGACACCACGATGCGCTGGCGCGGGTCGCGCCGTTTCTGACGCCGGATGCCGAGCCCGGTTCATTCTACATGCGCCGGACCGCGTGACCGCGCAGCGGCGGAAACCGGGCGCGCAAGCTTGCTCCGGGAGCATGGTGCGCGCTTTACTGTCGAAGTCACTATCAGGAGAGAGTAATCATGATCGGATACGTCACCATCGGCACCAACGACATGGACCGCGCGGTCGCGTTCTACGACGCGCTGCTCGCCGAGCTCGGCGCCAAGCAGATCATGGGCATGGACCGGATCAAGTTCTACGGCACCGGCCCGGACGCCGCCATGCTCGCCATCTGCATTCCCTACGACGAAAAGGCACAGGACCCCGGGAACGGCAACATGGTGGCTATTCCCGCCGGATCGCGGGAGGGCGTGGACAAGCTGTACGCCAAAGCCCGCGAGCTCGGCGCCACCGACGAAGGCGAGCCGGGAGAGCGCATGCCGGTGTTCTACGGCGCCTATGTGCGTGATCCTGACGGCAACAAGCTCTGTTTCTACGACATGAAAATGTGACGCCCCTGCGGCGAGCGATCCCCGGGGCGCGACAAGGAGACCATGCAGGACCTGATCTTCGACAACCGCTTCACCAACGAATTGCCCGCCGATCCCGAAACGGGGCCCCGGCGGCGCCAGGTGAGCGAGGCCTGCTACTCCCGCGTCGCGCCCACCCCGGCGTCGGCGCCGCGCTTGGTGGCCTGCGCCCGGGAGGTGGCCGAGCTGGTGGGTCTGGACCCGGCCGCGGCGGACGATCCCGCTTTCACGGAAGTGTTCACCGGGAACCGGCTGCTGCCGGGGATGGATCCCCACGCCACGCGCTACGGCGGCCACCAGTTCGGCAACTGGGCGGGCCAGCTCGGCGACGGTCGGGCCATCAACCTGGGCGAGGTGGTGAACGGCCGCGGTGAGCATTGGACGCTGCAGCTCAAAGGCGCCGGCCCCACGCCGTACTCGCGCATGGCCGACGGCTACGCGGTGCTGCGCTCGTCGGTACGAGAGTTCCTCTGCAGCGAGGCCATGCACCATCTGGGCGTGCCGACCACCCGTGCCCTGTCGCTGACGTTGACAGGAGACGAGGTGGTGCGTGACGTGCTCTACGACGGCCATCCGGCCCCGGAGCCCGGCGCAGTGGTGTGCCGGGTGGCGCCGTCGTTCACGCGCTTCGGACACTTCGAGATGATGGCCGCCCGCGGCGAGCATGATCTGCTGCGGGCCTTCCTCGACTTCACCATCAACAACGACTTTCCCCACCTCGGCGGGATCGCGGACCCGCAGGAGCGCCGCGGCGCCTGGTTTCAGGAGGTGTGCCGCCTGACCGCGAGGATGGTCGTGGAATGGATGCGGGTGGGCTTCGTGCACGGGGTGATGAATACCGACAACATGTCGGTTCTGGGGCTGACCATCGACTACGGCCCTTACGGTTGGCTCGATGTTTATGATCCGGAATGGACCCCCAACACCACGGACGCCGGCGGCCGCCGCTACCGCTTCGGCTATCAACCGCGCATTGCGCAGTGGAATCTTCTGGCGCTCGCCAAAGCCGTGCACCCGGTGGTGGACGATGCCGAGAGGCTCAACGACGGCATGCGCCGGTTCGAGTCGGATTACCTCGAGGGCTGGCGGGCGATGATGGCACGCAAGCTCGGGCTTCGTGGTTTCGACCCCGGGACCGACGAAGCGCTGCTCGATGAGCTCAATCGAATTCTGCAGGTCACCGAGACGGACATGACCCTGTTCTTTCGCAAGCTCGCCGAGGTGACGCCCGAGGAGACGGCGCCGCTGGCGCTGCTGCGGGAGGCCTACTATCAGCCCGGCGCCCTGGAAGGTGACGCGGGGCGGGAGATCGGGCATTGGCTCGCGCAGTACCAGGCACGAGTGCGAGCGGACGGTCGGGATGCGGCGGAGCGGCGGGCGCGGATGTATGCGGCAAATCCGAAGTTCGTGCTGCGCAACTACCTGGCGCAGCTCGCCATCGATGCCGCCGAGGCCGGCGACTTCTCGATGATCCACGAGCTCCAGGAGGTGCTGCGGACCCCGTACGACGAGCATCCGGAGCACGAGGCGTGGGCGGCCCGGCGCCCGGAGTGGGCCCGGGACCGGGTGGGCTGCTCCATGCTCTCGTGCAGCTCCTGAGCCGGGCCGCCCCGGCCCGGCACGCTCAGGCGGCGTCGGCGACGCTCAGACGGTCTTTCAGCTCGCGCTTCACGAACTTGCCGTTGGCGTTGCGTGGCAGCGGGTCCTGCATGAACCAGATGAAGCGGGGCACCTTGTGCGCCGAGATCCGCGCGCGGCAGTGCTCGCGCAGAGCGTCGGCATCCACGTGCTCGCCGGGGGTGAGGTAGACGGCGGCACCCACTTCCTCGCCGAGCCGGTCGTCCGGCACCCCGAACACCGTCGCCTCGGCCACTGCCGCGTGCTCGAACAGGCAGCTTTCCACCTCGGCGCAGTACACGTTCTCGCCGCCGCGCAGCACCATGTCCTTGGCGCGATCGACGATGTAGATGAAACCGTCCTCATCGATGCGCGCCAGGTCGCCGGTGTGCAGCCAGCCGTCGGTGAAGGTCTCGGCGTTGGCGTCCGGGCGGTTGAGAAAGCCCTTGATCACCGGCGAGCCGCGTACCCATAGCTCGCCCACGTCCCCCTGGGGCAGGGCGTTGCCCTCGACGTCCACGACCTTCACCTCGTAGACCGGCATGGCGGGGCCGGCGCTTTCGGGCTTGTCCACGAAGAAGTCGCCGCTGATGGAGGTGATGATACCGCAGGTCTCGGTCATCCCGTAGCCGGTGCCGGGGCGGGCGGTCTGCACCCGGCTGTCGATCTTTTTCACCAGGTCGGGCTGCACCTGGGCGCCGCCCCCCGCGAGAGCGGCCAGCGACGAGGTGTCGTAGCGGTCGAAATCCGGGTGCGAGATCAGCTCGCGCGCCATGACCGGCACCCCGGAGAGGGCGGTGATGCGCTCGCGCTCGATCAGCCGCAGGGCCTCGGTGGGGTCCCATTTGTACATGAGCACCAGCTTGCCGCCGCCGATGGTGGCGCCGTGGGCCACGCAGTTGTTGGCGGTGACGTGGAACAACGGTGTCGTCACCAGCGACGCCGTCGCCGGCGGCTCGTCGTCCGGGCCCGGCACGGGAATCGTGCCATTGCGCTGGCCGATGAGCGACTGACACGTGGCCCAGAAGGCCACGTTCATGTCGTTGGCGACGCAGCCACGATGGGTGAGCTGTGCGCCCTTGGGATGCCCGGTGGTGCCCGAGGTGTAGAAGATGCAGGCGTCGCTGTCCGGGTCGATGTCCACTTCCGGCATGTCGCCGCCGTGCGTCACGAGCGCCTGCCACGGCACCACGCCTTCCGGCAGCTCGCCCGGGATCCGCACCCCCACCATGGTCATGGCGGGGATCTCGTGGCGATGTTCCAGCGCCCGCTCCAGGCGCTCCTGGTCGGCGATCAGCACTTTGGGCTGCGAATCGTTCAACCCGTACACCAGCTCCGGCCCGACCCACCAGGCGTTCACGCCCACGACCACGGCACCGATGGAAACCGTGGCCCAGTAGGCGAGCATCCATTCGGGATAGTTGCGCATGGCGATGGCAACGCGGTCGCCGGGGCCGACGCCCTGTTCCGTGAGCCAGCAGGCGATGGACGCGACCTGGCGGTGCGCCTCGGCGTAGGTCAGACGCTCGTCGTGATAGACGAGATAGTCACGGTCGCCGTGGACGGCCGAGGCCAGCCAGATCTCGCGCAGGCTCGACGGCGCGTTGACGTAGGCGCGCATGGGGTTGCCGCGCACGGTGATCTCGGTGACTTCGAATTGGGCCCCGGGGGCGGTCAGCTCGGCCCAGACTTCCCTGAGCTGATCGTAAATGCTCATGTGTGGTCATCCCTTGGTGTCGCGCCTACAGTGTAACGG
>JBMCWS010000003.1:0-62933 GCA_048621375.1 Pseudomonadota bacterium
GGGTATGAGCATGTCAACCGGAACTGAGCCCGGAGGGGAGCGCGCGGACGGGGCCGGAACGGCGCGAAACGTTGCCGCCCAAGGCTCCGTGGTGGCTGGTATGACGCTGCTGTCGCGGATTTCCGGCTTCGCCCGGGACATGGTGTTGTCGCACTTCTTCGGTGCCGGGGCCGCTGCCGACGCGTTTTTCGTGGCGTTCCGCATCCCCAACTTCTTCCGCCGCATGTTCGCCGAGGGCGCGTTCGCGCAGGCGTTCGTCCCGGTTCTGGCGCGGTATCGCAGCGGTGATGGCGGCGCGCTCCGCGAGTTCGTCTCCACCGTGTTCGGCAACCTCGCCGCCGCGGTGTGGTCGGTATCCCTGCTGGGCGTGCTGCTTGCACCGGTGTTCGTGGCGGTGTTCGCCCCGGGCTTCTGGAACGACGCGGCGCAATTCGACCGCGCTGCCGGGATGCTGCGGGTGACCTTTCCCTATCTGGGGTTCATCGCGCTGACCGCTTTCGCCGCCGCGCTGCAGAACAGCTACCACCGCTACGCCGTGCCTGCGTTCACGCCCGTGCTTTTGAACCTGACGCTCATCGCCGCCATGCTGTTCGCCGTCGGCTGGTTCGAGGAGCCGGTCTACGCGCTGGCGTGGGGGGTGTTCGCCGCCGGGGCGCTGCAACTGGCGTTTCAGCTGCCGGCGCTGGGTCGCCTGGGCCTGCTGGTTCCCCCGCGCCTCGGGGTGTCGCATCCTGGGGTGCGGCAGGTGGGCAAGCTCATGCTGCCGGCGCTGTTCGCGGCGTCGGCGAGCCAGATCAATACCGTCGTGGACACCATCCTCGCGTCCACCCTGATCACCGGCAGCATCTCCTGGCTCTATTATGCGGACCGCCTTCTGGAACTGCCCATCGGTCTGGTTGCGGTGGCGCTGGGCACGGTGCTGTTGCCCAATCTGTCGCGCCTGGTGAGCACGGGCGACGAGCGGGGCTTCGCCGCCACCCTGGACTGGGGGGTGCGGATGGGCGTGCTGCTGGGTCTGCCCGCGGCGGCGGCGCTTTACGTCCTGGCACTGCCGCTGGTGGCCGGCTTGTTCTACCACGGCGAGATGACCGCCCTGGACGCCCGCATGGCGGCGCTGGCGCTTCAGGCGTTCGCCGTGGGACTGCTGCCGCTGGTGCTGGTGAAAGTGGTGGCGCCGGCCTATTACGCGCGGGAAGACACGGCCACGCCGTTCCGTTTCGCGCTGGTGTCGGTGGTCACCAACGTCGTGCTCAATTTGGCCTTGTTCTCCTGGCTCGGCCACGTGGGCCTCGCCCTGGCGACGGCTGCAGCGGGGTGGGTGAACGCCGGTCTGCTGCTGCGCGGGCTCGCGGGCC
Organism: Pseudomonadota bacterium; assembly: GCA_048621375.1. Lineage (GTDB taxonomy): Bacteria > Pseudomonadota > Gammaproteobacteria > Pseudomonadales > Azotimanducaceae > UBA7803. Next base: position 1,356 of record JBMCWS010000003.1, read on the forward strand.
CCGGTGCGCCGCCGGCGCGGCGTTACCGCCCAGGGCGGGCCGTCTACGCCACCGCCGCGCGCGCCGCATTCGCCACGGCCGTCATGGCGGCGGCGCTGGGGGTGATGCTGCCGCCGCCGGAGGCGTGGCTCGAGGCCGGGGTCTGGCAGCGGACCCTGTGGCTCGCGGCCACCGTGCCCGCCGGCGGTATTTGTTACCTGCTGGTGTTGCTGGCGTCGGGAGAGCGGCTCGCGACCTTCCTCCACCGCGCCTGAGCCGCGAAATGTATAATGGCGCAATGGAAGTCATCGTCGGCCTGCACAACATCAAGCCGCGCCACAAGGGCTGCGTGCTCACCATCGGTAGTTTCGACGGCGTGCATCGGGGGCATCAGATGCTGCTCGAGCACGTGGCGGAGAAAGGCCATGCGCTCGATGCACCGAGCATGCTGATCACCTTCGAGCCGACGCCCCGGGAGTATTTCCGCGGCGGGGTGGTGCCGGCGCGCCTCACGCGCTTTCGCGAGAAGATCACGCTGCTGGCGCAGACGGAGCTCGATCGTGTCCTGTGCCTGCCGTTCAACGAGCGCACGGCGGGCACCCCGGCGGAGTGGATAGTCGAAGAGCTGCTGGCGGAACGTCTCGGGGTCCGCTATCTGGTCGTTGGGGACGACTTCCGGTTCGGCCGCGGCGCCAAGGGCGATTTCGCCATGCTCGAGCGGGCGGGCGAGCGCCACGGCTTCGAGGTTGCCGAGATGCCCACGCTGGCGGAAGGCGGCGAGCGCATCAGCAGCACCCGGGTGCGGGAAGCGCTCGCGGGCGGCGACTTCGAGCTCGCCGAGCGCCTGCTCGGGCATCCGTACTTCATGATGGGGCGGGTGGTGTACGGCCGTCAGCTCGGCCGCCAGCTCGGCATTCCCACCGCGAACATCCGGCTGCAGCGCTACCGCACGCCGCTCGAGGGCGTGTTCGCCGTGACCGTCAGTGGCCTCGGCCAGCGCTACGAGGGCGTTGCCAACGTCGGCAATCGGCCCACGGTGGACGGCAAGGAGCCGCTGCTCGAGGTGCACATTTTCGACTTCGCCGGTGAGATCTACGGTGAGCTGTTGACGGTGGAGTTCAAGCACAAGATCCGCAACGAGCAGGCGTTCGACGGCCTCGATGCCCTGAAGGCCCAGATCGACCGCGACATCGACGCCACCCGGGAATGGTTCGCCCATGCTTAAGTGGCTCGGGCTCGGCGCCCTGGTGGTGGTTCTCGATCAGCTCACGAAAGCCTGGGTGAGCGCCGCGCTGGCGCCCGGCGAGCGGGTGGCGGTGGCCCCGCTGGTGAGCCTGGTGCGCTGGCACAACGAAGGCGCGGCGTTCTCGATGCTGAGCGACGCCGGGGGCTGGCAGCGCTGGCTGTTCGTCCTGCTCGCCGTGGGTTTCCTGGCTTTCATTCTCTATGAGCTGCGGCGCATGCCCCGGGAAGCGCGGCTCATGGGCTGGGTGTACGGCCTCATCGCCGGTGGCGCGGTGGGCAACGTCGTCGATCGGGTGCTTCACGGCCACGTGGTGGATTTCGTGTTGCTGCATCAGGGGCAGTATTACTTTCCGGCCTTCAACGTCGCGGATGCCGCCCTCACCGTGGGGGCGGGTCTGTGGATCTACGCCATGCTGGCCGAGCACAAGCGGGAACGTCAGAGGCAGTCGTCATGAACGGAAATCTCATCGCCACCAGCGCGTCGCGCCCCATCGACGAGCATGCCCGAGTAACCCTGCACTTTTCCGTGCTGCTCGGGACGGGCGAGGAAGTGGACACCACCCGCCGGGGCAGGCCCGCTACGTTCGAGATGGGAGACGGCAACCTGCTGCCCGGGTTCGAGGCGGCGCTCGTCGGCATGCGTCCCGGTGACGACGCCCAGATCGAGCTGCCGCCGGATCAGGCATTCGGCGAGCACCGCGCCGAGAACGTGCAGCTCCTCGACCGCGCGCGGTTCAGCGACGTGGAGCTCGAGCCGGGGCTGGTGGTGTCGTTCGCCGCGCCCGATGGTGAGCTGCCCGGGGTGGTGCGGCGGGTGTTCGAGCGCACTGTGGAGGTGGATTTCAACCATCCGCTCGCCGGGCGCACCATCGTCTTCGACGTTTCCATCATCCGGGTGGAGGAAGCCCGGAGAGCGTAGCGTGCGCGTTCGTCGGAGAATGGCTACCGCCGGTCGATGTCTCATGGGGGTCGGGGCCGCGAGCGGCTATGTTCGGTGATCCGGATTGGTAGGATGTGGACCATGCGCAGCGGCGGATTCACGCTCGTCGAGCTGATGATCGCGGTGGCGATCCTCGCCATCGTCGCGGCGGTGGCCATGCCCTTGTACAACCAGTACAGCCAGCGCACCTACCGCAGTGAAGCACAGGCTGATCTCATGGCGTGCGCGCAGGGGCTCGAGCGCTACGCGGCGCAGAACTTCAGCTATGCCGGCGCCGATACCAGCTTCCCGGACGGTATCTGCGATCCCGAATCCGAGGACCAGGGCCGCTACGACATCACGGTGAACATCCCCAACGACAACGAGTTCACGCTCACTGCCTCGCCGGTCTCGGGCGGTGTCATGGAGGGGACCGGGGACCTCACCTACAACCACGCCGGCGAGCGCACCTGGGATGGCGAAGATGGCTGGGAGGAATGAGCGCCCCGGTCCGCACCGACCGCTCATCCGGTAGAACGCATCCGCTCATCGACTGATCCGTTCTCCTGCGCGCCAACGGACTTATAGTGCCGTCTGACGAAGAATCGGACGGCAGGTCCTTTCCAAGCGATGCAGGCGCAACCGCGAAAATGCCACGGATTCACCATCGTCGAGCTGATGGTCAGCCTCGCCGTGGCGGCCATACTCGTCGGCATGGCCGTCCCCGCATTCACGGGTTTCATCGAGCAGCGAACCATGTCGGCTCGCGCCAACGATTTTCTGCTGGCGGTGACCTACGCCCGAAGTGAAGCTGCGCGCCGAGGCAGCGGCGTGAGCGTGCACGCGCTGGGAAGCGACGACGACAACGAGTGGGGCGAGGGGTTCTGCGTGGTGGCGGGGAATCCCGGCAATTGCGACGCGCCGCTCCGGAGCTTCGACGCGGTGAGCGACGATCTGACCTTCGACGGCAGAGACGCCTTCGACAGCGCGTTCACTCTGACCTTCGATCAGCGCGGCATGCTGACCTTCGGCTCCGCCGGCTCAGTGGCATTGTGCAGTACCGATGCGGACACGGATCCGGGCCGCGTGGTCAACGTCAGCCGCATCGGCCGTGCCGAGGTCGATGAATTGGAGTGTCATCCATGAAGCAGGGAAGCTCCCGATCCACCCCCGGTTTCCGCGCCCGGCGCAGCCATGGTTTTTCGCTCATCGAGCTGCTCGTGGCCGTTCTGGTTATGGGGATCGGTGTGCTCGGCGTCACCGCGCTGCAACTGGTGAGCATGCAGAACAATCGGGCGGCGCTGATGCGGGCCGACGCGGTGCAACTCGCCCACGACATGATGGATCGCATCCGCGCCAATCCGGCCGGGAGCCCCGCGGGCGCCGCGTACGACGGACTCGCAATGGGCGACGCGCCGCCGAATCCGCCGTCCGGATACTGCGTGAGCGGGCCGTGCTCGACCGACCAGATGGTGGCGCTCGATCAGGCCATGTGGAAGTGCATGCTGGGCAGCTACGTCGACGACGACGTCTGCAGCAACATGTACGACGAGGGCTTGCTCCCGGCCAATGCCGGGGGTGATGGACAGCAGGCCGGATTGCCCAGCGGCGACGGCAGCGTCTCCGTGGACGGCAGCGGCCTGGTGGAAGTGACCGTGCAATGGAAGGACGCCGACGGCGCGGTTCAGAACGTGACCATCGACAGCCGGTGACGGGGAGGGACGGGATGCTTCGAACCGCGGGACATCGAGATCAATCCGGCTTCTCCCTGGTGGAGCTCATGTTGGCCCTGGCGCTGGGCATCGTGGTGGTCACCGGCATCGTGCAACTTTTCGTGGGCAACAGTCAGACGTACCGAATGTTGACCGGTCAGGCGCGGATGCAGGAGAACGCGCGCTTTGCGCTGGAGTTCATCGCCCAGGCGGCGCGGTCGGCGGGGTACTACGGGTGTTCACTGGACCGCAGTAATTACGTCAATGGGCTCGGTGGGGGGGACTGGGATTCGGTGCCGGTGGAGTTCGACATCACCCGTGTCGTACGCGCCGACGGAAACCGGGTCATCTTCCATGGCACCGAGCGCCCCGGCCAGCGTCTGGTCGAGGTGCTGCAACCCGACGGCGAACCGCGGGTGGAAGCGCCCGGGGGCGACCCCGGATTCGAAGCCGGCGATGAGGTGGTACTCGCGAATTGCGAGCAGGGGGCTCTCTTCCGGGTGAGCGGCATCGCCCCGGACGGTGACGAGGCCGTGGTCCAGCATGGTTGGACGTGTGCTGGCTCCGGATACTGCGCTAGCGGTAATGCCGAGCGCGTGCTCGGCCTGGACGGCTCGTTCGGGCCTTACACCCTTTCGAAGCTGAGCCGTTCGTACGGTGAAGACAGTGTCGTCGCGCCATTGCGCACGGTGGCATTTTACATCGAGGACGGCGCGCTGATGCAGCAGGTCAACGACGACCCTCCGGCGGAACTGGTGGAGGGCGTTGAGGCGCTCGACGTCATGTACGGCATCGATACGGCCCCGGACGACGACGTTCGCAGAGCGGGTCAGTACGTCAGCTCACCGAGCACCGAACAGTGGAACGACGTGGTGGCGCTGCGGGTGGCCGTCACGGTCAACAGTCGCGATGCCGTGACGGAGGACGGGGAAGAGCTGCAGCGCACCGTGAGCCGGACGATCCTCCTCAGGAACTCGGACCCGGAGGTCTGATGCCCATCGACGCGTCAATCATGACCTACAGTCGCAGCCGGGGTATGGCGCTGTTCATCAGTCTCGTGCTGTTGCTGATTCTGACCATCATCGGCGTGTCCGCGGTGCAGACGACCTCGCTGGAGACACGTATGGCGCGCAACGAGCACGACACGCTGCTGGCGTTCCAGGCGGCCGAGTCGGCTCTGCGCGACGGCGAAGAGTTTCTCGAGAGTGTGGTGACCACGGCAATCTTCACCGACGACGGCAGCGACGGGCTGTGGACCATCGCGGAGCTGGGGCAGACGGAGCGCTGGCGGGATCCGAACGTCTGGGAGGGCAACACCAGTGTGGTCGCCCCGACGGAGGTGGGCGTCGTGGCGGAGCAGCCGCGGTATCTCGTCGAGCACGTGGCTTCGGTCCTTCGCGAGGAGAACGCCTATCAGCTCAACGACCCCTACGGGGGCAGTGCCACCGACCGGGTCGAGATCTTCCGCATCACCGCCCGCGGGGTGGGCGGCAGCGAGAACGCGCGGGTTTACCTGCAGACCACGTACGGACGAATTCTGGAATGAGCGCGGGAACCGTCCGTTTCTCAGGAGAGGGTGTCATGTTGCATCGGCGAGTTTCGAGATTCATCGGGATCGGGTGGCTGCTTCTCCTCGTGCTCGTTCCGGGCGGCTGGGCGCTGGCGCAGCCTACCGCTACCACCAGCTCGCTTTCCGCAGAGGGTGACGAGGACTTCGGGACGGCTCTGGACGTCTTCCGGCTCGAGGACTATTTCGAGGAGAGCGATCCGGATCATACGATCACCTACTCGCTGGACAGCACATCCGGTGACTCCGTGGCCACGGCCAGCGTGGATCCCGCCAGCGGGCAGGTGGATTTGACCTCGATCGACGATGCCAACGGGACGCAGACGTTTCATTTCGTGGGCACTGATGAGGAGGGGCTCTCCGACACACTCGACTTCACGCTGACGGTCAACGCGGTGAACGACGCGCCGTACGTGGCCAACGCGCCGTCGCCGGTGAGCGTGCCGGAGGACACGGCGTCGGAGACGGTGGATTTCTCGACCGTGTTCGACGACGTGGACCTCGATATCGAGGGCGACACGCTGACGCTGTCGGTGGCGTCGGTCGCGGACGGAGGCGTGATCGACACGGCGGCGCTGTCGGGGGACTCACTGGAGATCACCTTCCTGGAGGATCAGAACGGCACCGGCTCGGTGACGGTCCAGGCAACGGACGCGGCCGGCGCCACGGCGGATGCGACGGTGGACGTGGAAGTGACGTCGGTGAACGACGCGCCGACGGTGGTGAGCGGCATTTCGGATCAGACGGTGGACGAGGACGCGAGCGACACCAGCATCGACCTGGAGCCGGTGTTCGACGACGTGGACATCGACACCGACGGCGACTCCCTGAGCTACAGCGTGAGCACGGACAATGCCGATCTGTTTGCCGCGACGGAGATCGCCTCGAGCACGCTGACGCTGGACTACGCGGCGGATCAGAACGGCACGGCCAACGTCACGGTGACGGCGGAGGACGAGGCCGGCGCCTCGGTGGACGACACGTTCGAGGTGACGGTGAATGCGGTGAACGACGCGCCGTACGTGGCCAACGCGCCGTCGCCGGTGAGCGTGCCGGAGGACACGGCGTCGGAGACGGTGGATTTCTCGACCGTGTTCGACGACGTGGACCTCGATATCGAGGGCGACACGCTGACGCTGTCGGTGGCGTCGGTCGCGGACGGAGGCGTGATCGACACGGCGGCGCTGTCGGGGGACTCACTGGAGATCACCTTCCTGGAGGATCAGAACGGCACCGGCTCGGTGACGGTCCAGGCAACGGACGCGGCCGGCGCCACGGCGGATGCGACGGTGGACGTGGAAGTGACGTCGGTGAACGACGCGCCGACGGTGGTGAGCGGCATTTCGGATCAGACGGTGGACGAGGACGCGAGCGACACCAGCATCGACCTGGAGCCGGTGTTCGACGACGTGGACATCGACACCGACGGCGACTCCCTGAGCTACAGCGTGAGCACGGACAATGCCGATCTGTTTGCCGCGACGGAGATCGCCTCGAGCACGCTGACGCTGGACTACGCGGCGGATCAGAACGGCACGGCCAACGTCACGGTGACGGCGGAGGACGAGGCCGGCGCCTCGGTGGACGACACGTTCGAGGTGACGGTGAATGCGGTGAACGACGCGCCGTACGTGGCCGACCCGATCGCCGATGTCTCGACGCTGGAGGACGGTCCCGACATCACCATGGATCTCTCCGGCGTCTTCGATGATGTCGACATCGCGACCAACGGCGACGCGTTGAGCCTGGCGATCACCGGCAATTCGAACCCGACTTTGTTCGACACGGTGGATCTCACCGGAGAGACGCTCTCTCTGGAGCTCGCCTTCGATCAGAACGGCGCCTCGTCCATCGAGATCACGGCCACGGATACCGCGGGTGCGTCGGTCTCCGATACATTCACGGTCGACGTTGCGGCGGTGAACGACCAGCCGGCGGCCTCGGACGACACGGCATCGATGGACGAGGATGGCGGCACCATCACGATTCCGGTGATGTGTAACGACTACCTCGCGGAAACCCCGACCAGCATCACGACGGCCGGACAGGACGGCTTCTCAGAGAGCGAGCCTACGACCATTCTCAACGAGAGCGGCGATCCGATAACGGAGCCCAACGGCGCGGTCACGGTGGTGTCGGATGCGGTCGATTGCGGCGACGGCGAGCTGGTAGACGCGGTCGAGTATCAACCGAAAGACGACTTCCACGGCGAGGATTTCTTCACGTACACCATCACGGACCGCGACGGGGACACTGCGACGGGCACCGTCACGATCAGCGTGGCCTCGATCAACGACCCGCCCGTGGGCATCCAGCAGAAAGACTACGTGATGCAGGAGAACAGCACCCTCACCGTGGAGGCCGGCAGTGGATTGCTGGAAGGGGCCTACGACGTGGACGGGGCGCTGATCGGCGATGACGGAAACCCCGTTGGGGAACCGTTGACCGTGGTGCTGGTGACCGGCCCGGGCAACGACTCCATCCTCACGCTGAACGCGGATGGCAGCTTCGAGCTGCAGCCGGCTACGGACTATACCGGTACCCTGAATTTCGAATACCAGATCGACGACGGTACGGACACCAGCGAAGACGTGTATCGCGTCGCCATCACGGTGCTGGAGGCGCCGGATCCGCCGGACCCGCCGCCAGCCGGTGAGGTGGCCACGCCGTTCAACCTGGCCAACGCGCCCCTGGAGCAATCCACCAGCGTGCCGCCCAACGTGCTGGTCGTGATGGACGACTCGGGAAGCATGGACTGGAACCTGGTGGTCGCGGGCGAGGGCCAGGAAGGCGGATTCGTGCTGGAGAGCCCGACGGGGTCCTCCCGGTGGAGCTGGTGGGGCAACAGCACCGAATTCACCTATCTCTGGGATCTGCGGAACAACGCCTACCCGCCGACGCGCGTGAACGGCCGGATCCTGCCCACGGACGAGGCGCTGAGCGCACACTGGCCTGATCACGAGTACGGGACGTGGCGGGCGCGCACGTCTTTGCACAACCACCTGTACTACAACCCGGCGGTTCAGTACGAGCCCTGGGTGGGGGAGGACGAGTTGAATCAGGCGTACACGGATGCCGAGCCCACGTCGGTGAGGCTCAACCCGCGCAATCCGTCGACGAGCAGTCGCGATCGGATCGATATCACGAAGACCCACAGCTACACCTCGACCTCGGTGCCCGAGTGGGACAGCAGCGGCACGACCCGGATCGACGTCGACGTCTATATCCCTCACTACTATCGGACCACCACGGCGCCGCCGCTTCCCCACGACGATCCCAATCGGGAAAAGGTGGTCATCCGGAAAGGGAAGGGACCGCTGGCGGGCGCCATGTTCCCGGGCGGGCCGGATCGCGACGACTGCGCCGTGGACGACGGCGACCCCATGGACTGCACCTACGAGCAGGAGATCCAGAACTTCGCCAACTACTTCCAGTACTATCGCAGCCGGGAGTACGTGACCAAGGGCAGCATCGGGCGGACCATCGCCGACCTTCAGGACATCCGCATCGGCTACGAGACCATCAGCGCGACCACCTCGGAAGAGGTTCGCAACATGAACGCCCTGCATACCGAGGGCAACAAGAAAGCGTTGCTCGACAACATCTACGAAGTGGATTCCTACGGTGGAACGCCGTTGCGCCAGGCGCTTGCCAGGGCGGGCAAGATCTTCGGTTGCGAGACCGGAAACTACTGCCCTGCGCTGCCGGAGCCGGAGGGTTTCTGCCAGCAGAGTTTTGCGTTGCTGTTCTCCGACGGCTACTGGAACGGCGGTACCGGCGTGTCCGATAACTCGGACGGCGATGCAGACAGCGCGTACGACGGGGGCCGCTATGCGGACGATTCCAGTGCGACCCTGGCCGATGTCGCCATGCACTATTACGAGACCGACCTTCATACCGACCTCGACGACGAGGTTCCCGTGATGCGGCGGGATCTGGATTCGGTGCCGGAGGGCACGTTCTCCGGGGACGACCCCAAGATGCACCAGCACATGAAGACGTACGCCATCGCCTTCGGGGTGACGGGGACGGTGGATCCGGCCGATATCCCTGTCGACCCGTCGACGCCCTTCGACTGGCCCGACCCGTTCGAGGGGAACCTGCAGAAGATCGACGATATGCAGCACGCCGCCCTCAACGGCCGCGGGCGGTTTCTCAACGCGGGAACCCCGAAGGAGCTGCAGGCGGCCTTCGAGTCGGCCTTCCAGGAGTTCACCCAGGCTGCTTCCTCCACGTCATCCGCCGCGTTCAACTCGACCTCGCTGCAGGAGGGCACACTGCTGTACCGGGGGTTCTATGATCTGCGGAACAATACCGGCAAGCTCACGGCCACGAAGCTCGACGAGCGGGGGCGTCAGGTGGAGCAGATCTGGGATGCTGCCGAGCGACTGAATGCCGAGCACACCAATCCGGACAACCGTGTGATTGCGACCTATGAACCCGGCGTAGGCGGCATTCCCTTCCGCCACGATTCATTGACTCCGGAGCAGCAGACGATGCTGAGCCCGGCACAGGTGGATTACCTGCGCGGGGTGCGCGACGAGGAAAGCCCCGCCGGGGCACTGCGGGAGCGCCCGGCCAGCAACGGCCTGCTGGGCGATATCGTGAATTCGAGCCCCGTGTTCGTCGGCACGCCACGCGCCATCAATCGCGATCAGCGACCGTACCCGACCGACGACTTGTATTCCGAGTTCGTCGAGGAACGGGCATCGCGAACTCCGGTGGTGTACGTGGGCGCGAACGACGGGATGCTGCACGGCTTCAACGGCCTTACCGGCGACGAGGAATTCGCCTATGTCCCGAACAAGATCATCGATGCCTCGGCGGGCTACCGGAACCCGCTGGACAAGTTCACGGAACCCTTCTACCAGCATCGGTATTTCGTGGACCTGAGTCCCCGGCTGAACGACGTGTACATGCGCCCGCACCGGGGCGCCACGGACAAGAGCTGGAACACCGTCCTCATGGGCGGGCTCGGAGCTGGCGGTAAAGGCTACTTCGCGCTGAACGTCAGTGATCCCGACAGTTTCTCCGATGCAGTTACCGACGACGTCGTACTCTGGGAGTTCACGGACGAAGACGACACGTATCCGGTCGACGCCACCGGCACGCCGCTCGGCGGCGAAGTCGGTGCAATAACCGATCCCCAGGGGAATCCCGTGAAAGACCTGGGTTACGCCGTGTCTCCCCCGGTCATCGCCATGAGCAACATCGACGACGGGAGCTCGGAGAAGGAGTGGGTGAGCGTGTTCGGCAACGGGCCCAATTCCACGTCGGGCATTGCCAAGCTGTTCGTCCTGTTCATGGACAGAGGGCTCGACGGCTGGGACGAGGGCGACTTCGTCAAGCTCGACACCGGTTTCGGGGTGCCCACCGACGGGCCGCTCGAGGGCTACCCGAATGCGCTCGGAAAGCCCGCGGCCGTGGACACCGACTTGAACGGCACCGTGGACCGGGTGTATGCGGGCGACCGGCTCGGCAATCTCTTCAGGTTCGACCTGTGCGCCCGGGACGGAGACGGGAACTGTTCCTCGGATCCGGCGGATTGGACGGTGACGCGGATTTTCACCGCGAGCTACGACGACGGTACGGGAGAGACCGTTCAACCCATCCTGAGTGAGCCGCTGGTGATCAAGCACCCGACGGAACGGGGGTTTCTGGTGGTGTTCGGAACGGGCAGCTACCTCACACGGGACGACGCCGACAGCGAGGACATTCAGTCCATCTATGCGATCTGGGACGAGGGCAGCAGCAGTCCCGCCACGGCACTGGACGGCACGCGTGAGAACCGGCTGGTGGAGCAGACGATCACCAACGTTCTCGACAGCTCGCTGGATCCGCCGACAGTGCGCCGGATCGTCAGCAAGAACCCGGTGAGCTACGAGCAGGAGTCCGCCGACACCGTGGGTACCTACGGCTGGTATGCGGATCTGGACATGGTGGCCGCCGAGGGTGACGATGCCGGCCGGGCGCCGCCCGAGCCGCAATTCCCGGGGGAGAAGGCCATCCGGCGGTTGTTGTTCCGGGACGGGTCGATCATCACCACGACGGTGCTGCCGAGCCTGGACGAATTCTCCTGCTTCGGTACGCGACCGGGATCCATTCTCGTGTTCGACGCGGCGACGGGCGGAGATGCGGATCGTCCGGTGATCGATTTCAACACCGATGGCGTGATCGACGATGCGGACCTCGTCGAGGTCGATGGCGAGGCGTTCTCGGGCGGCATCCTGTTCAATCAGGAGGACCTCGACGGCCAGTTGGTGGACCTCTCCACACTGGGAGGCGAAGGAGACAGCGACTTCCTGTTCGTCAGTGGTGGCGACGAGACGGTTCCTTACGGGCTCGACGACACCAACGACCATCGAACCGGCCGCCTGTCCTGGCGGGAGCTGGATATTGCCAACTGAGGGGAGCACCTTGATGAAGCCGGTCATTGAACGCCTAGCGATCTTCGTGTGCATCCTGGGCCTCGCCCTGCCGGGACCCGCGGGCGGTCAAAGCGTCGATCAGAGGCATCCGGTGGCCAGCCGGGCCGGCGTGGTTCAGGACCTCGACTTCGGCAATCGGACCATGATCATCAGCGGTTACCGATACGACGTCGCCGTTGATGCGAAGGTCGAGATCTCGGGCAGCTACGGTGCGTTCACCATGCTGCGTCCGGGCATGAAGGTCAGTTTCGACTATCAGGCGATATCGGGCACGAAGCGCCGTATCATCGATATCCGCGAAGTGCCGTCCGACGTCGAGGTGGAAGAGACCTGAGCCGCCCGGGGGGCGGAACTGTGCCCTCCGTCCCATCGTCCGGCCACCGACCCGGCTATGATCCGGGGCGGGTTGGCAGGCGTGGAACAGGATGCTGCGCGAGGTCGAAACGTCGAAGGTCGCCATCGGTATGTACGTGGCGGAGCTGGACCGTCCGTGGCTGGAGACGCCGTTTCCGGTGCAGGGCTTCTACATCCGCTCCGCCGACGACATCAATCGCCTGCGATCGTGCTGCCATTCCGTCTTCGTCGATCCGCGGCGGTTCGACTACCGGCTGTCGAGCCGGGCCGGTGGGCGCGATGCGACGCGCGCCCCCTCGGTGCCGGAGCCGGAAGTGGTCTACGAGGATGCGGGCTCGGTCGAGGACGAGCTGCCGGCGGCCAGCGATGCCCTCTCGGTCAGCAACGACGTCTTCGAGCAGCTCTGGAGCGCCCTGTCGCAGAAACGCCGGGTGTCCCTCGATCAGGTGCGCGCCGCGGTGGATCCGCTGGTGGAGAGCATTCTCCGCAACAAGGATGCCCTCGCGGCGCTGATGCGGGTGCAGCGGGCCGACCGGCACACCCACGAGCACTGCATGGCGCTGGCCGTGTGGGCCGCGCTCATGGGACGTCAGCTCGGGTTTCCGCCGGCGGAGGTGAAAACCCTATCGCTCGGCTGCTCGCTGGTGGACATCGGCAAGGTACGCCTGCCGCGCGAGCTGCTCGAATGCGAGGAGCGGATGAGCAAGGCCGAGCGCGTGCTGCTGCGCTCCCACGTCGAGTACTCTCTCGAGATGCTCGCCGAGATGGGGGATGCGAGCGACGCGGTCATCGCCACGGTGCGGTTCCATCACGAGCGCATGGACGGCAGCGGCTATCCGCACAATCTCGAGGGCCCGGACATTCCCCTGTACGCGCGTATCGCCGCCATCGTCGACAGCTATGACGCGATGATCAGCCCGCGCCGCGCAGCGGCCGCGCGCTCGTCCTTCGAGGCGATGATGGAGCTGCAGGATCTCTCCCCGCAGAAGTACCAGGCCGAGCTGGTGGAGCAGTTCGCCCAGGTGATCGGCATCTTTCCGAGCGGTGCTCTGGTAGAGCTCAGCAGCGGTGAGGTCGCGGTGGTTTTCAGCCAGAACACGGGCCGGCGCCTGCGGCCGAAAGTGCTGGTGATTCTCGATGCGCACAAGCGTCGCCGCGACCGCCTGGTGCTGGTCGATCTGAACGGGGAAGGCACCACGTCGCTCCGCATCGCCCGCGAGCTGCCCCGGGGCGAGCACGGGGTGGATGCGCGGGAATATTTTCTTTGAGATGAGCGGGCCGTATCTCATCGTCGACAATGAGGCGCGGGGCCAGCCTGACACCTCCTATCTGGCGGTGTGCGTGACCGCGCTCGAAGGCACGGGGCGGATCACCAGCCTGTACGGGAGCGAGACGGCGGGCGCGGCCTCCCGGGAGTACGCCGCGCGCCTGCAGGAGCTGCTGCGGGACGACGACCAGCTCATCCCCATCAACGACAACAAGCACTGCCTGCTGATTCGCAACCTCCGGGACCGCAACCACGCGGAGCTCGCCGGGCTCAAGCTCGAGCGCCTGTTCGGCGCTGCGTTCGCGTACGGTGACGATGAATTCACCCTGCAGGTACGGGCCGGCATCGCCTGCGGTCGCCAGGACGAAACGGAAGCGGAAGCGCTGTTTCGCACGGCGGAAGCGGCCCGCGAGGCGGCGCGGGCAAAAGGCCGCGTCTACAGCCTCGCCGACGATTTCGATCTGCCGTCGTTGCAGCGGCGCTGGCAGCTCAACGATCAGGTCGACGATGCGATCCGTGCGCACGACCTGAAGCTCTTCTACCAGCCCAAGGTGCGGGCCGGCGATCACGGCCTGGCGGGCGCCGAGGCTCTGGTGCGTTGGGAGCATCCCGAGGGCGTGCTGGCGCCGGCGCAGTTCCTGCCCCATCTGGAGGCAGACCGCATGCTGGCGCTGACCCGCCACGTGATCCGGCAGTGCGTCCGCGACCTGGCCGCCGACGAGCGTATGCCGGCGCTCTCCATCAACCTCGAGCCCTACATGCTCGGTGACGCTGGGCTTCTGCGCCTCGTCATGGACGAGCTCTCGCTGTGGAACGTGGATCCGGCGCGTCTGGTGGTGGAAGTGACCGAGCACGGCCTGCCCGGCGCGCTGGCTACCGTGGTGCCGGAGCTCGACGAGATGCGCCGGCTCGGGGTGCGGCTCGCCATCGACGACTTCGGAACCGGCCAGTCCTCGCTCGCGCAGTTCAAGAAGCTGCCGCTGGACGAGCTGAAGGTCGACCGCTCGTTCGTCACCAGCCTCGAGCACGACGAGGCGGACCGCTACCTCACGCGGATGATGATCGAGCTCGGCCACTATTTCGGGCTCACGGTGGTGGCGGAAGGGGTGGAGACGCGGGCTGTTGCGGACACGCTGCGCTCGCTGGAATGCGACCTGCTGCAGGGGTTCTATTTCGCGCCGCCGTTGCCCCAGAGCGAGTTCGTGCGCTGGGTGGCGGAGCGCGCCTCGAACTAGTCCTCAGGGCGGACAGACCAGCGCCCGCCCGGCGGCGTCCTCGGCCACGCCGTCGCCGTCGGCGTCGGCGGCCACCCGCACCCGTCCCTGGGCATTGACGATGACCATGCGGGCACGGCGGACGTCGGCGTCCGGCGGGCAGTAGAGGAAGCTGCCGTTCTGCCAGGCGGTGTAGCCGCGGGGCTGGAAGCGCAGGTAGGTACGGTTGCGGAACGAGCGCCAGTACACCCGCTCGCCCTGGCGCAAGGGCGGCAGCGCGGTGAGCACCGTGTCTTCCGGGCCGACCTCGCCGTCGGCCGCATCGTCTGTGAACACCAGGGCGCCGCGATGCCACTGGTCGCGGCCCAGGCAGGCGCCGTCGGCAGCGGGGCAAAGGGTGACCGGCCGGCCGCGGATGATGGCCTCGGTACGCCCGAGCCGAACGGCGCCGATGATCTGATTGAGCGCCGCGGTGCCGCGCTCGCGGTCGAGCAGGGCGTCGAACGCCGGCAGCGCCAGTGCCATCAGCACCGCCGCCACCGCCAGAGTGACCATGAGCTCCACGAGGGTCACGCCGCGCTGGATCATGGGCCCATTGCAACGCGGTTCGGGGGCCACGCGCCGCGGTGATGAGCCCGCGAGCGTGTGCGCGACCGGCGCCGCGCGCCCTGCGCCCCGGACCGGTCGCCGCACGGCGCGCCGCTTCGGAGCTGGCTAGTCGAGGTTCAGCTTTTTCAGCCGGTAGCGCAGCGCCCGGAAAGTGATGCCCAGCCGCCTCGCGGCCGCCGTCTTGTTCCATCGGGTCGCTTCCAGGGCGTCGGTGATGAGCCCGCGCTCGATGCGCTCGAGGTACGATTCGAGGGTTTCACCCGCCGGAAGCCGAACCGGGTCGTTCGCCGAATGGCTCGCCGACGCGCTCGCCGGATGGTCGGCCCCGTTGCCGGCAGGCGTGGCGGCGGTGGCTGCCGGCGGCGGCGCTGTCGATTCCCGCCCGTCCGCGCCGGGCGGGCCGCCGTTGTCGAGCTGCAGGTCGTCGCGGCGGATGCGCCCGCCTTCGCTCAGCGTGAAGGCGCGCTCGAGCACGTTCTCGAGCTCGCGTACGTTGCCCGGAAATTCGTACGCTTCGAGCGCGGCCATGGCTTCGCTGTCGATCTCCGGCGCCGGCGCACCGTACTCCCGCGCGAGGCGCGCGAGGATCTGGGCTGCCAGCGCTGGAATGTCTTCCGGGCGTTCCCGCAGGCTCGGCATGGGCAGCTCGATCACGTTCAGGCGGTAGTAGAGATCCTGGCGAAAGCGGCCCTCCGCCACTTCGCGGGCAAGGTTGCGGTGGGTGGCACACAGCACCCGCACGTCGATGGGCTGCTCCTGAGCGGCCCCCACCGCGCGCACCGCCTTCTCCTGAATGGCGCGCAGCAGCTTCACCTGCATGGACATCGGCAGGTCGGCCACCTCGTCGAGGAACAGGGTTCCGCCCTCCGCCGCCTGGAACAGGCCTTCCTTGTCGGCGACGGCGCCGGTGAAGCTGCCTTTCACGTGGCCGAAGAATTCGCTCTCCATCAGCTCGCCCGGAATGGCGCCGCAATTCACCGCCACGAACGCGGCGTCGGCCCTCGGGCCCTGCTCGTGCATGAGGCGGGCGGCGAGCTCCTTGCCGGAGCCGGATTCGCCGCTCAGATACACGGGTGCCTGGCTGCGGGCGAGCTTGGCGATCCGCTCCCGCAGACGCTCCATCACCTCGGAGTCGCCGGTGAGCCGGGTTCGCGTCTCCGGCGGCGTGCTCACCGGTTTCAGCTTCAAAGCGGCGTCCACGAGCGCTCGAAGCTGCTCGAGGTCCACGGGCTTCTGCAGGAAATCGAACGCGCCCGCTTTCAGCGCGTCGATGGCCACGTCCATGCTGCCGTAGGCGGTGATCACCGCCACCGGCAGCTCGGGCCTGTGCTCGCTGATGTGGCTCACCAGGTCGACGCCGTGGCCGTCGGGCAATTGCAGGTCGGTGAGGCAGAGGTCGAAGGGGCCCTCCGCGAGCAGCTCGCGGGCGGCGCGCAGATCCGCGGCGGCGATGGTTTCGACGCCCATGCGCCCCAGGGTGATCTCCACCAGCTCGCGGATGTCCGGCTCGTCGTCCACCACCAGCGCGCGCTTCGTTGCGGCGTGTCCGGTTGTTCGTTCCGACATGCTGACGCTCCTGTCAGGCGATGATCCGGTCGGGGTGGCTGAACGTGATGCGGAAGCAGGCCCCTCCCTTCTGCGGACGATGGTAGGTCAAACTGGCCTGATTTGCTTGGCACAGCTCACGGGATATGTACAGGCCGATGCCGGTTCCGGCTCGAGCGGTGGTGAAGAACGGCTCGAACAGGTGCTCGACCTCGTCCTCGGGAACCCCCGGGCCGTCGTCGACGACGTTGAGAAACGGGCGCTCGGTGCGTGCATCGACGCCGGCTTCGAGGCGAACGTGCGCCGGCTTCCCGTCGTTACCGCCGTGGTGTGCGGCGTTGCGCACCAGGTTGGTCAGGACCTGATCGAGATGCCCCTTGTCCATGCGCACCTCGAGATCCGGTGGATCGAGGCATACGTCGATGTGCGCCTGGACTTCATCGGTCTCCCGGAAGGTGCGCTGGAAACCTGCGAGCTGCTCCGCCAGCTTCAGGCGCACGGGCGAGGGCGGGCGGCGGCGCGAGGTCTCCAGCACATTCTCGACCACGCCGTTCATGCGGCGGCAGTGATCGTCGATGATCTCGGTGAGGCGGCGATCGCCTCGCTCCAGGGACTGGGACTCACCGAGCAGTTGCGCGGCGTGGCTGACCGCGCTCAGTGGGTTGCGGATCTCGTGGGCGATGCTGGCGGAGAGGCGCCCCAGCGAGGCGAGCTTGAGCTGTTGCGCGTGCTGTTCGAGCTCGGCGGTGTCCTCGAGAAAGATGGTCACGTCCGAGTGGGGGCTGGCGCTGCGGACCGGCGAGAAGTTGGCGCGGATCTGCGGTGTGTCGGGTCCGGCCCGGAACGGGCCGGCGCGCAGCTCGGTGTTCTCCCGCCAGGCATCCAGGCGCTCGGCCAGGACGTCCGGGAGCGTCGTGAGCTCCTGCTCCGGCGACAGCCCCAGCAACGCCCGGGCCGACTGATTCGCC
Organism: Pseudomonadota bacterium; assembly: GCA_048621375.1. Classification (GTDB taxonomy): domain Bacteria; phylum Pseudomonadota; class Gammaproteobacteria; order Pseudomonadales; family Azotimanducaceae; genus UBA7803. The sequence continues at coordinate 19,163 of JBMCWS010000003.1, forward strand.
AGCCGTACCCGGTTCGCGGCGTCCACCACGATGATGCCGGTGCGCATACGCTGGACGATCTGGCGATTCACTCGCTCCAGATCGGCGAGCTCCGCGGCCTGGGTCATGGCGCGCAGATCGTTGTCGCGCACCCGCTGGGAGAGCGACTGCAGACCGAGCGCTGCGGCGAAGCACAGGGCGCCCAGCACGCCGGCCTGAAAGTAGTCCATGTGCTGCTCGGACGCCGTCAGCCCGCCGTAGAGCTCCTGCGCGAGAATGGCAATGGTGGCCGTCGCCGCCAGCAGCAGGGCGGTACGTCCGGTAACGAGGATGGCGCCGGTAGCCACCGAGACCAGCACCAGCAGCCCGAGACCGCTGGAGACGCCCGCGCTGGCGTACATCAGGGCGGCGAGCACGAGGATGTCGTAGATCACCAGCGCGCTGGCGATGCGCTGGGTGCGGAAGTGGTGGCGTGGAATGAACTGCAGGACGAGGATGCTGGCGGCGTTGACGACGCTGTAGGCCAGGGCGAGGCGAAGGAAGGTCTGCGGCGAGCGCACACCGAGCTCGGTGCCCATGAGCGACTGCACGAACACGAAGACCAGCCCCAGGCCCACCAGCAACCGGTAGTAGCCGTAGATCTTCAGTAGGTCGAGATCGAGCGCGTGGCGGCGACGCTCGACCTCGTCGACGATTTCTGTGCGCTGGGCAAGCATGGGCGGCCCGATCCGGATCAGGGTCTCGATTGTAAGGCTAGACCCATTGTCCTACAGCGGGGGCGCCGGGAAGGGGATTCACGTCGCGGTGTGGCGAATCCGGTGTCAGTCCTCCTGCTCGACCTTGATGGGTGGCGGAACCTCGGGCCGGTCGAGCAGCCCCAGCGTCACCAGGTTGGCCCAGGAGCGGTCGCGGTTGCGGATCTGCTCGGTCAGCACCAGATTGCCTTCCTCGTCGAAAGCCTCGTACTGTGGGAAGTTGAGCGCCAGCACTTGCAGCGCGTCGCTGGCGGCGTCATCGAGACCCAGCTTGTGGTTGGCCTCTACCAGCAGTGCCAGGGCATCGGGCACCGCGTCGGATTTCGAGTAATTCTCCACCACCTGACGGGCCCGGTTGGCCGCGGCGACGTAAGCGCCGCGCTTCATGTAGAAGCTGGCGACGTTGTACTCGTGCCGGCCGAGCAGGTTGCGGAGATACAGCATGCGTTTGCGGGCGTCCGGTGCGTACGGACTGTCCGGAAAGCGGGAGAGCAGGTCGGTGAAGTCCGCGTACGCGTCGCGCGCCGAGGTCATGTCCCGCTTGGAGAGGTCGGTGGCGAACACGCGGTCGATGATGCCCCGGTTCTTGTTGAAGGCGGCCAGGCCCTTCAGGTAGTAGGCGTAGTCCACGTTCGGGTGTTGCGGGTGGAGCCGGATGAAACGGTCGGCGGCACTGCGCGCGGCTTCCGGGTTGTAGCCCATGTAGTGGGCGTAGATGAGCTCGAGCTGCGCCTGCTCCGCATAGCGGCCGAAGGGAAAGCGGGCTTCGAGCTCCTGAAGGTGCTCGATGGCCTGCTGGTAGTTGCCGGCGCGCAGGCTGCGCTGCACGCTGCGGTAGATGAACTGCTCCGTGGCGTTGACGTCTGCTTCCTGCTGCGCGTCGTCATCTTCGCCGCCGAAGAGGGCGCAGCCCCCCAGCAGCGCCAGGCAGAGCACGAGCGCGCCGGTGCGTTTGCAGGTGTATCCGATCATAAGGCGGTACCGCTCCGTTTGATCCCGGCGGTGATCCTCGGGAAACTTGGCCACTTTAATGATATGCCGCAACCATGCAACCGAAGGCGGAGCCCGCTTGAGCACGCACATCAGCAGACGAGCCGCCGTTCCTCCGGCGCTTGCCGGCACCCGCGTCGATCGTGCCGCGGCCGAGCTGTTCGAGGAGTTCTCCCGTGCGTCGCTCTCACGCTGGATTCAGGAAGGCACGCTGCGGGTCAACGAAACCACGGTCAAGCCCAAGCAAAGACTGGCGGGCGGCGAGATCTTGACCCTCGAGGCCGAGCTCACGCCGCATGAAGACTGGAGCACCGCAGAGGCGGTGCCATTCAGCGTGCTCTACGAGGACGAGGATCTCCTGGTCATCGACAAACCCGCGGGGGTGGTGGTGCATCCCGGTGCCGGCAATCCGGCGGGTACCCTGGTGAACGGGCTGCTGCGGCATCGCCCTGAGCTAGCCGAGTTGCCGAGAGCCGGGCTCGTGCATCGTCTGGACAAGGACACCAGCGGCATCATGCTGGTGGCCGCTTCCATCCGCACCCGGCAGGCGCTGGTCAGTCTGCTGGAGCGCCGGGAGATCTCGCGGCGCTATCTGGCCGTGGTGGAAGGCGTGCTGGTGGGCGGCTTCGACATCGACAAGCCGCTCGGTCGCGACCCGGCGCACCGCACCCGGCAGGCGGTGCGCGATGACGGTCGGCCGTCGTTGACCCGGGTGCGGGTGCGGGAGCGATACCGGGCCCATACTCTGATCGAGGCAGCGCTGGAAACCGGCCGTACCCATCAGATTCGCGTGCATCTGGCCAGCGCCGGCCATCCGCTGGTGGGGGATCGGCGTTACGGCGCCCGCGGCCGGCTACCCCGGGCCGCCGACCCCGGGACGATCTCGACACTGCGGGATTTTCGCCGGCAGGCGTTGCATGCCTGGTCGCTGTCGTTCGCGCACCCGGTGTCCGGTGAGCAGGTCACCTTCACCGCGAAGATTCCGGAGGATTTCCGCCATCTCGTCGAAACGCTGGAGGAAGATCGTGCCGACCACGGCCGTTGATCGGGTGGCGCCGCAGGCCGACCAGTGGCCGGTGCGTGCCCGGGCGTTGACCACCACGCGGGCAAGCGTTGGGGCCAGCCGCGGCCCGTTCGCCCGCTTCAACCTTGCGCACGGTTGCGGAGATGAGCCGGGGGCGGTGGAGGCCAACCGGCGGTCGCTCGAGGCGGCGACCAGCGTGCGGCGGATTCAATGGCTGCGTCAGGTGCACGGCGCGCGCTGCGTCGAGGCCGCCGCGCGCGCGGCTGCAGAGGCGCCGGAGGCGGACGCGGCCTGGACGCGGGAGCCCGGCGTGGGGGTCGCCGTGCTCACGGCCGATTGCGTGCCGGTGGCGGTCGCGGACCGCGGCGGCTCCGTAGTGGGCGTGGCGCACGGTGGCTGGCGCGGGCTGGTGGGCGGCGTGATCGCCTCCCTCGTGGCCGCGCTGCCGGTGCCCCCGGAAGAGCTGGTGGCGTGGCTGGGGCCGGCGATCGGCCCCGACGCCTATGAGGTGGGTGACGAGGTGCTCGCGGCGGTGGCAGCGCTGCCGGATGGTGACGGCCTGCTCCGACGCTGCGCGCGCCGGGATGGCGACGCGGAGAAGCCGCGGCTGGATCTGCTCGCGCTCTCCGATCACCTGCTGCGGGCGGCGGGGGTGACGACGGTGCTGGGCGGGCACTGGTGCAGCCACGGCGACGCGCGCTTCTATTCCTACCGCCGGGACGGCACCACGGGGCGTATGGCGACCGTGGCCTGGCTCGAGTAGCCGGGGCGCCGGCTCAGGGGGAGGCGCAGTTCTCGGCGATGCCGCGTTGCGCGTCGTCGATGCGTTGTTGGCGCTCCTCCTCCGGCAGAACTCGCTCGCCGCCGTCCCCGTCGCGCACGCGGATGCGGCCCCGGGCGGTGAGGCGCTGGTGCACTTCACGCGCCTCGCGGCAGTTGCTCTCGCGGATGCGCTCGACCTCCTTCTGCCGGGCCTGCTCGGCGGCACGGAGGTCGGAGAGCATCTGCTGCTGGGCCGGGGTCAGGTCGTCATCCGCAGCAGGCGCATTTCCGGTGGCGTCGCCGGCCGGCGCGTCGCCGGCCGGCGCGTCGGCGGCTGCCGCGCTGCTCTGCGAACCGTCGGGGGCATCGACGGGGTCCGCTTCGACGCCCTCAGGGCGTTGCTCGGTGTAGTTCACCACGCCGTCCTCGTCCACCCAGCGGTAGACGTCGGCTCCCATGAGCCAGGGCACGAGGGTGATCACTGAGAGTAGCTGGCAGAGCAGGCGCATGCAGCGGCGGCCTCCGTCCGGTTTGGTGGCATCGCTCGATGGCAGCCGTGATGCTACTGAGGCGTATCCGGGGTTTTCGTTAGCCACGTCGCAGTTTCGTTGACACGGCGGGAGGGAACCCCAAGAATACGCGGCTCCCCGCGGCGTGTGTCACCAACCCGTCCCTGCAAATTCAAGCGGTTACGCTGCGTAACGATACGCCCGGGCATTGGAACGAGCAACAGGCGAACCATCCACATGGCTGAGTCACTTTCTGGCGGAGACATGCTGATCCGCGCCCTGCAGGACGCGGGCGTCGAGTACGTTTTCGGGTATCCCGGCGGCGCGGCGCTGCACATCTATGATGCCATCTTCAAGCAGCAGACGGTGGAGCACATCCTGGTACGCCACGAGCAGGCGGCCACCCACATGGCCGACGGCTATGCCCGCGCCACCGGCAAACCCGGCGTGGTGCTCGTGACCTCGGGTCCCGGAGCGACCAACGCCGTCACCGGAATCGCCACCGCGTTCATGGACTCGGTGCCGATGGTGGTGATCTCCGGCCAGGTGGACAACAGCCTCATCGGCACCGACGCGTTCCAGGAAACCGACATGGTGGGGGTGTCGCGGCCGGTGGTGAAGCACAGCTTCATGGTCAAGGACTGCGCCGAGATTCCCGAGGTGGTGGCCAAGGCGTTCCACATCGCCACCAGCGGGCGCCCGGGCCCCGTGGTGATCGATGTGCCCAAGAACACCACCGATCCCCTGGTGACTGCGCCCTACCATTATCCTGAGCGCGTGAACCTGCGCTCGTACAATCCCGCGGTGAAGGGCAACGGGCGACAGATCCGCAAGGCGGTCAGCGTGATGCTGAACGCCCGCCGCCCGGTGATCTATGCCGGGGGCGGAGTGATCCTCGGCGATGCCGCGCCGCAGCTCACCCGCATCGCCCGCGCCCTGGGATTTCCGGTCACCAACACGCTGATGGGGCTCGGGGGTTATCCAGGCGACGATGAGGCTTTTCTGGGCATGCTGGGCATGCACGGCACGTTTGAAGCCAACATGGCCATGCACCACGCCGACGTGATCGTGGCGGTGGGGGCGCGCTTCGACGACCGGGTAACCAACAATCCGGAGAAATTCTGCCCCGACGCCACCATCGTGCACATCGACGTGGACCCGGCGTCCATCTCGAAGATCGTCCCCGCCGACATCCCCATCGTCGGCCAGGTGGGCAGCGTGCTCGACGACATGGAGGCGATTCTCGCGTCGGAGCAGGTCAAGCGGCCCGATCAGCCGGACCGGGAAGCACTGGCGCGCTGGTGGGAACAGATCCGCTCCTGGCGCGCCGAGCATGGGTTGAACCACGACCTGCAGCCGGAGCCAGACAAGCCGATTCTGCCGCAGCTCGCCGTGCAGATGCTCTATCGCGCGACCGGCGGTCGGGCCTACGTCACCAGTGACGTGGGCCAGCATCAGATGTTCGCGGCCCAGTACTACAAGTTCGCCGAGCCGCGGCATTGGATCAATTCCGGCGGCCTCGGCACCATGGGCTTCGGATTGCCGGCGGCCATGGGGGTGCAGTTCGCCCATCCGGAGGCGACCGTCGCCTGCGTCACCGGAGAAGGCAGCTTCATGATGAACATGCAGGAGCTGTCCACGTGCCTGCAGTACGGGCTGCCGATCAAGATCGTCAACCTGAACAACCAGGCGCTCGGGATGGTGAAGCAATGGCAGGACATGCAGTACGGCGGCCGCCATTCCCAGAGCACGTACAGCGATTCCCTGCCGGATTTCAAGACGCTGGTGGAGGCTTTCGGCCACGTCGGCTTCAAGGTCGAGCGGGCCGAGGATCTCGAGGGCGCCATGCACGAGGCATTCAGCGACCGGCTCAAGGGGCGTACCGTGTTCGTCGACGTCTGGGTGGACCCGCGTGAGCACGTCTACCCCATGTCGATCAAGGGCGGGTCGCTGCGCGACATGTACCTGACCCGCTCGCTCACCAGCCTCGGGGAAGACGGAGCCGAATACTGATGCGACACATCATCGCCGTGCTGCTCGAGAACGAAGCGGGCGCCCTGTCCCGGGTGGTGGGGCTGTTCGCCCAGCGCAACTACAACATCGAGAGCCTCACCGTGGCCCCGACGGAGGACGAGACGCTGTCGCGGCTCACCCTGGTGACGGTGGGCGACGACAGCAAGATCGAGCAGATCATCAAGCACCTCTACAAGGTGATCGAGGTGGTCAAGGTGGTGGATCTGTCCGGCTCCGACCACGTCGAGCGCGAGCTGATGCTGGTCAAGGTGCGGGCCGAGGGCGCCGCCCGGGCGGAGGTGAAACGCACCACCGACATCTTCCGCGGCCAGATCATCGACGTCACCGCAAACGCCTATACCGTGCAGCTCTCCGGCCCGAGCGACAAGCTCGACGCCTTCATTCGCGCCATTGGAAAAACCACTATCCTCGAGGTGGTGCGCTCCGGCGTGTCCGGCATCAGCCGCGGCGAGAAAGTGTTGAGCGCGTGAGGCGCCAACGAAATTCAGGCATACGAACAGGAAGGTACCCATGAAGGTTTACTACGACAAAGACGCCGATCTCTCCCTCATCCAGAAGATGCGGGTGCTGATCATCGGCTATGGCTCCCAGGGCCATGCTCACGCCAACAACCTTCGTGATTCCGGGGTGGCGGACGTGGTGATCGGCCTGCGGCCCGGTTCTGGCTCGTGGCGCAAGGCCGAGAACGCCGGCTTCAAGGTGGCGGAAGTGCCGGAAGCGGTAAAGGACGCCGATCTGATCATGATCCTCACCCCGGACGAGCATCAGCAGGCGCTGTATCAGGAGCAGATTCTGCCGAACGTGAAGGAAGGCGCCACGCTGGCCTTCGCCCATGGCTTCAACATCCACTTCGAGCTGATCGAGCCGCGCCAGGACCTCGATGTCATCATGATTGCGCCCAAGGGCCCGGGGCACACGGTACGCGCTACCTACACGGAAGGCGGCGGCGTGCCGTGCCTGATTGCCGTCTCCCAGGATGCGTCGGGTCAGGCGAAGACCACGGCGCTGTCCTATGCCGCGGCCAACGGCGCCGGCCGCGCCGGGATCATCGAGACCACGTTCCGCGAAGAGACGGAAACCGACCTGTTCGGCGAGCAGGCGGTGCTGTGCGGCGGCGCTGCCGCCCTGGTTCAGGCCGGCTTCGAGACGCTGGTGGAGGCGGGGTATGCGCCGGAGATGGCGTACTTCGAGTGCCTGCACGAGTTGAAGCTCATCGTCGATCTGTTCTACGAAGGGGGCGTCGCCAACATGTGGTACTCGGTGTCGAACACTGCCGAGTACGGCGGCCTCACCCGCGGCCCGCGGGTGGTCACCGACGAGACCAAGCAGGAGATGAAGCGGATTCTCGGCGAGATCCAGACCGGCCGCTTCGCCCGCGAGTTCGTCACCGAGAACCAGGCCGGCGCGCCTACCATCAAGGCCATGCGGCGCATCAGCCAGGGGCACCAGATCGAGGAAGTCGGGGAGAAGCTCCGTGGTATGATGCCGTGGATTCAGGAGAAACGCCTGGTGGACCGGGAGAAGAACTGAGCCACCTCGATTCCATGGCGCACGAGGAAAATCACCGCGGTGGATCGAACGATTCGCCGGAAAGCGAGATCGACGATGCCGCCGTGGATCCCGATGTCGTGGACGCGGACGGTCGCCGGCGCCGCGGCATCTACCTCGTACCCAACCTGATTACCACCGGCGCGCTGTTCGCCGGGTTCTATGCCATCGTCGCCGGCATGAACGGGCATTTCGTGCCGGCGGCCCTGGCGATTCTCGCGGCCATGGCGCTCGACACCGCCGACGGGCGCGTGGCGCGGCTCACCCGCACCGAAAGCCGGTTCGGTGCCGAGTACGACAGCCTGTCGGACATGGTGGCCTTTGGCGTCGCCCCGGCACTGGTGGTGTTCTCCTGGAGCCTGCAGCCGTTGGGGAAGGTCGGCTGGATGGCCACGTTCGTCTACATGGCGTGCGCCGCGCTGCGCCTGGCGCGCTTCAATACCCGCAGCGAGCTCAAGTCGTTCACCGGCCTGGCCAGTCCGTCGGCGGCGGCCGTGATTGCCTGCACGGTGTGGATCTGGAGTGACGTGCTCGGCACCGCGGCGCCGTCGACCTCCGCGGCCGCCGTCATGGCCGCCCTCACGGCCGGCGTCGGGCTGCTCATGGTATCCAACTTCGAGTACTACTCGCCAAAGGCGCTGGACGCCAAGGGCCGGGTACCCTTCATCTTCCTTGTGGTCGCCGTTTTGGTGTTCGCCGTACTGCTGGCGAATCCGCCGCGGGTGCTGCTGGTGATTTTCGCCGGCTACGCGCTTTCCGGCCCGGTCATGTACGTCTGGCGTCGGCGCCGGCACCACGGGCGCAGCCGGCGCGCCTCCGCGGACGGACCTTCGTCGGACAATGCGGATGGAACCGGCTCGTGATGACGTGATCTCCTGTTTACAGGTGTTCGGCGGTGGTTGCCCCAGCCGCTGCATACGCGCCGGAGGTGGCACATGTTGATTCGCAAGCCCGACAGAATCCCCAGCTCCGAGATCACCCCGGAGTCGGTATATCGCGATCGCCGCCGGTTCATCGGCGCGGCGCTGGCGGCACCGGCGGCGCTGCTCAGTGCCCGTGCGCTGGCGCGACGCGAGTGGCAAGGGCCGGACGGCGAGGCGGTGACACCGAAGGAGACCGTCACCAGCTACAACAACTTCTACGAGTTCGGCATGGACAAGGGGGATCCGGCCCGCTACGCCCACGAAATGACGGTGGATCCGTGGCGTGTCGAGGTGGCCGGAGAATGTGCCGGAACCGGCTCGTTCGCCTACGAGGACCTGATCGCGGGCTTCTCCCCGGAGGACCGGGTCTACCGGCTGCGCTGTGTCGAAGCCTGGTCCATGGTGGTGCCCTGGCGGGGCATCCCGCTGCGGGACATCCTCGAGCGCCTCGAGCCCAACAGCCATGCGCGATTCGTGGAGTTCACCACGCTGCATCGCCCGGAGGAAATGCGGGGACAGCGGTCGTGGTTCGCCAGCATCGACTGGCCCTACGTCGAGGGCCTGCGCCTCGACGAGGCCATGCACCCGCTCACCCTCATGGCGGTGGGCATGTACGGCAAGCCGCTGCCAAACCAGAATGGCGCGCCGTGGCGGCTGGTGGTCCCCTGGAAGTACGGGTTCAAGAGCATCAAGTCGGTGGTGCGGATCCGTTTCACCCGTGAGCAGCCCCGGAACACCTGGAATCTCCTCGCGCCGGACGAATACGGCTTCTATGCCAACGTGAACCCTGACGTGGACCACCCGCGCTGGAGTCAGGCCACCGAGCGCCGCTTGCCCAGCAGCCTGTTCAGGGTGAACCGCCGGGACACGCTCATGTTCAACGGCTACGCCGACGAGGTGGCGTCGCTCTACGCCGGCATGGATCTGCGCCGGCACTTCTGATGGCGCGCAAAGCGCTGAAACCGGCGGTCTGGCTCATCGGCAGCCTGCCGCTGGTGTGGCTCGCTCACGCCGTGGGGGTGGAGATCCGCCAGCCGGGCGCCGCGCTCGGCGCCGACCCGGGTGAGGCGGTGGTGCTGTTTCTGGGGACGTGGGGAATCCGCATGCTGCTGCTGGCACTCGCCGTGACGCCGTTGCGGCGGCGGCTGCCGTGGCCGGATCTCGCCCGCGTCCGCCGGCTGGTGGGTCTGTTCGCGTTCGTCTACCTCTGCCTGCACTTTGTCGCTTACCTGGGGCTGCTCGCCGGCTTCGACGCTGCCACCGTGGTCGAGGATCTCGGCGAGCGGCCCTACATCACCGTGGGCGCCCTGGGGCTGCTTGTGCTGGTGCCGCTGGCGGTGACCTCCACTCGCGGCTGGCAGCGTCGCCTGGGCCGCCGCTGGCGCGGGCTGCACCGGCTGGTATTCGTCGCCGCGGCGCTGGGCCTGCTGCATCTGCTGTGGCTCACCAAGGATGGGTATGGCGAGGTGCTGGCCTACGCGGGGGTTTTTCTGTTACTCATGGCCGAACGGCTCGGTGCGTGGAGGAAGCGACATGGGCAATCTGGCAGCACAATCCTGCGAGCCCTGCAAAGGGGATTCTCCGGCGGTACCTGAGCGCGAGTGGGGCGAGCTGCTGGGCGAGTTGCCGGGCTGGCACATCGTCGAGCGTGAGGGCGTTCCCAGGCTGACCCGGGACTACCGGCTCGCCGACTTCGCCGCCGCGCTCGAGGCCGCCCAGGCCGTGGGCGCGCTGGCGGAGGCCGAGAACCATCACCCGGAGCTGGTGGCGGCCTACGGGCGGCTCACCGTCTCGTGGTGGACGCACGCCATCGACGGGCTCCACAAGAACGATTTCATCATGGCGGCCAGAACCGAAGAGGCGTTGAATACTTAGTACTTGGTAATTAGTACTGAGTATTAGCATCTCGCCGCGCTCGCGGCGGCGAGTTCCGCAAGCAGATGCACGCTGTCGTCCCAGCCGATGCAGGCGTCGGTGATGCTTTGCCCGTAGGTCATGGTTTCCGGCGCGCCGATGGGCTGCTTGCCCTCGACCAGGTTGCTCTCGACCATCACGCCGAAGATGCGCGGCTCACCCTCGGCGAGCTGGCGGCAGATGTCGCCGCAGACGTCGAGCTGGCGGCGGTGGTCCTTGCTGCTGTTGGCGTGGCTCATGTCGATCATCACCCGGTTGGTGAGACCCGCATGCTCGAGCAGCCGGCTGGCGTAGTGGACCGACGGGTTGTCGTAGTTGGGCTTGCCACCGCCGCCGCGCAGGATCAGGTGGCAGTCCGGGTTGCCGGCCGTGGAAAAAATCGCGGAATGCCCGCGCTTGGTCACCGAAAGGAAGATGTGCGGCTGGGCGGCCGATGCGATGGCGTCCACGGCCACCTGAATGGAGCCGTCCGTGGAGTTCTTGAAGCCCACCGGGCACGAGAGCCCGGAGGCCAATTGCCGGTGGACCTGGCTTTCGGTGGTGCGCGCGCCGATGGCGCCCCAGCCCACCAGGTCCGCGACGTACTGCGGCGTGATCGGATCGAGGTATTCGGTGCCGGTGCCGAGTCCACGGTCGGCGATGTCCCGGAGCAGGCCACGGGCACGGCGCAGCCCGGTATTGATGTCGAAAGAGTTGTCCAGATGGGGGTCGTTGATGAGGCCCTTCCAGCCCACCGTGGTCCTCGGTTTCTCGAAGTACACCCGCATGATGACCAGCAGATGCTCGCGGTGGCGCTCCGCCTGCTCGTGCAGCCGCTCCGCGTACTCCAGCGCTGCCCGCGGGTCGTGGATCGAGCACGGGCCCATCACCACCAGCATCCGCGGATCCCGGCCGTGCAGGATATCGCTGATCTCCTTGCGCGTCGTGAACGTGGTGCGGGAGGCCGCGGGCGTGATCGGCAGCTCCTCGATGAGCGCCTCGGGCGCCACCACTTCTTCCATGCCGGTAATGCGAAGGTCGTCTGTCAGGTACTGCATGGTCGCAGCTCATGCTGTCCGGAGACCGCGTTTATACGTGTACAATCGAGTTTTGGAAAGCGTTCGAGGCGGAACGTGCCGGGCATGAGAGACGCTGCACGCCGGCAGATACTCTCCGATATGGGCATCGATATCTGGTGGGCCCGCGGGGCGCGGTCGTTGCCGCCGGACCCGGACGCGGCCGGCCCGGTTGCCGATTCCGCCGAGCCGCCGCCGGCTGAAGATTCGGCGCGCGGGGCACAGGCGCTCGAGGCACTGAAAGCGGCTACCGCCCCGGAACCGGCCGCGGTGCCGGATACGCCGCCGCGTCCCCCGGCCGCGGTGGACCCCGGGCCCGAGCCCGGGCCGGCACCGGAACCCGTCTCGGCCATCTCCATGGCCGTACCGGGTGCGGTGATGCTGATCGAGGACCAGCCCTCGAAGCTGGAGACGCGGCTGGCCCGGGACGTGCTGGCGGCAGCCTCCGGCAACTGGCGCGCGCGGCCGGCGCATCGCCGTTTTGCGTGGCCGCCGGAAGTGGGCGACGCGCGCCTGCACGGCGGACCGGAAGCGGGGCGGCGCGCACTGGCCGCGTTCGTCGGGAAAGACGTGAGCGACCATGCCGCCGGGCTGGTGCTCTGCAGCGAGGCCCTGGCGGAGCTGCTGCCGGAGCAGGGGCCGGGCTGGGTGCGCGTGGTGGTCCCGGCTCTCGGCGATCTGGGCGCCGATGCCGATGCCAAGCGCGCGCTGTGGCGTGACATCCGGCGCGCGGTCGGCGGGGCCGGGGCGGAATGATCGCCTTCCGGCCCATGGAGCCCGGGGATCTGCCGCGGGTCATGGAGAACGAGGTCCGCTCCTATCACTATCCGTGGACCCGCGGGAACTTCAGCGACTGTCTGGCGGCCGGATACGACTGCTGGGTGTCGCTCCTCGACGATCGGGTGATCGGGCACGGCATCCTCTCCGTGGCCGTGGGCGAAGCGCACCTGCTGAACGTGTGCGTGGTCCGGGATCATCAGGGCCGGGGCTTCGGACGCGACCTGGCGGTGCACCTGCTCGAGCGGGCCCGGGCCCGGGCGGCGCGGACCGTGTTCCTCGAGGTGCGGCCGTCCAACGTCGTGGCGCTGGCGTTGTACCGGTCGTTGGGATTCAACGAGATCGGAATCCGCAAGGACTACTACCCGGCCCAGTCGGGACACGAGGACGCACAGGTCATGGCCCTGGATCTTTGCCGCGACAGCTTCCCATTCAAGTTATACTAGTTCGTTTTCCCTTCGCGCGACGATAGTCAATGCAGGACAGAGACGACGCCTCCGACCGGAGGACCTTCGCCATCATTTCCCACCCGGATGCGGGCAAGACCACCATGACCGAGAAGCTGCTGCTTTTCGGCGACGCCATTCAGCTCGCCGGCACGGTGAAGGCCCGGAAGTCCGACCGCCACGCCACCTCGGACTGGATGAGCATGGAGCAGGAACGAGGTATCTCGGTCACCACCTCGGTGATGCAGTTTCCCTACCGCGACGCCATGGTGAATCTGCTCGACACCCCCGGCCACGAGGATTTCTCCGAGGACACCTATCGGACCCTCACCGCGGTGGATTCGGCCCTCATGGTCATCGATGGCGCCAAGGGCGTCGAGCCGCGGACCGTCAAGCTCATGGAGGTGTGCCGGCTGCGCGATACGCCCATCTTCACGTTCGTGAACAAGCTCGACCGCGAAGTGCGCGATCCCGTGGAGATCATGGATGAGATCGAGGACGTGCTGCAGATTCAGTGCGCGCCCATGACGTGGCCCATCGGCATGGGGCGCCGGTTCAAGGGCGTCTACGATCTCTACGGTGACCGCATCATCGTCTACGAGCCGGGCCATGGGCACCACATTCACGATTTCCGGGTGATCGAGGGACTCGACAGCGACCCGGCACGGGAACTGCTCGGCAGCGAATACGACGACTTCCTGGCCGAGATCGACCTGGTGCGGGGCGCGAGCCACGAGTACGCCAGCGAGGATTTCCTCGCCGCGACCCTGACGCCGGTCTACTTCGGGACCGCGCTCGGCAACTTCGGCGTCCGCGAGATGCTCGACGGCTTCGTCACCGAAGCGCCACCGCCTCAGCCCCGGGAAACCGACGTCCGCGAGGTCGAGCCGGCGGAAGACAAGTTCTCGGGGTTCGTGTTCAAGATTCAGGCGAACATGGACCCGCGGCATCGGGACCGGATCGCATTCCTGCGCGTTTGTTCCGGGCGCTATCGCGCCGGGATGCGTATGAAGCACGTGCGGCTCGGCAAGGACGTCAAGGTGGCGGATGCGGTGACCTTCATGGCCGGAGACCGGGTCCGCGCCCAGGAGGGGTATCCCGGCGACGTCATCGGGTTGCACAACCACGGAACCATTCAGATCGGGGATACGTTTACCGAGGGAGAGCCGCTGAAGTTCAAGGGCATCCCCAACTTCGCGCCGGAACTGTTCCGCCGCGTCCGCGTCAAGGATCCGCTGAAGACCAAGCAGCTCGAAAAGGGGCTCGACCAGCTCTCGGAGGAGGGCGCGAGTCAGGTGTTCAAGCCGCTCACCAGAAACGAACTCGTGGTGGGCGCCGTGGGGGCGCTGCAGTTCGATCTGGTGGCGCACCGCCTGAAGGACGAGTATCGCGCCGATTGCGTTTACGAAGACGCCAATGTGCACACCGCGCGGTGGGTGTACTGTAGTGATGCGAAGATGCTGGAAGACTTCAAGAGCAAGGTCCGGGAGCATCTCGCCATCGATGGCGGGGGCTATCTGACGTATCTGGCGCCGAGCCGGGCGAACCTGCAGCTCGTGGCAGAGCGCTGGCCCGATGTGGCGTTCCGCAAGACCCGCGAGCATTGAGTCGCAGGCCGACACGGGGACGGACATGAGCAAGATCCTGGTCATCGACGATGACCCTTCTGTTCGCGAAGTCATTCGGGAAATGCTTCAAGTGGAAGGGCATGAAGTGAGCATCGCCGAGAACGGTCGCGAGGCCCTCGACGAGTTGGCCGCCCGCGAGCACGATCTCATCATCACCGACCTCATTATGCCCGAGCAGGAGGGTATCGAGACCATCACCGAGATCCGGCGCCGGGACGCCGGCATTCCCATCGTGGCCATTTCCGGCGGTGGTCGGCTCGGCCCGGGCGATTATCTGGAGACCGCCCGGTTCATCGGCGCCGATGCGACGCTCGCCAAGCCGTTCGGGCGCCAGGAGCTCATTGCCATCGTCGACTCGCTGCTGGGGTTCTGAGGGTGGCGGTGGATCCGGCGCTGCTTGACGACTTCCAGCGCGCGGCCGGGGACTTGGCGGCGGACGAGGTGGCGTTGGCAGCTCTCGTGGCGCGCCTGCTGGATCCTTCGGTGGACGCTCGAGCGCTGGAGGCCCGGGTGGCGGCGCTCTCCGCGGGCCGGGCCGGCAGCGACCCTCCCTGGACCTACCTGCACGCCGCCGGGTTCCAAGGCGACGTCGATACCTACCAGTCCCTGGACAACAGCAACCTGGCGCAGGTGCTCGAGCGGCGGCGCGGCATTCCCATCACCCTCGGGGTGCTGCTGATCCGTCTGGCCCGGGACAGCGGTAGACGCGCCGTCGGGCTCAACTTCCCGGGTCATTTTCTGGTGGCCGTGGACGATTTGGTGGTGGACCCGTTCGTTTTCGAGGTACGGGACCATGACGAGCTCGTGGCGCGGCTGCCCGCGCAAGCGCGAGCCCGACCCCGGGAGGAGCTGTTCGCGCCGTGCCGTCCGGTGGGCGTGGCCATGCGCATGTTGAACAACGTGCGCCTGACCCATGCGCGCAACGGCGCCTGGGACCGGGCGTTGCAGGTGGTGGACGCGCAGCTCGAGCTGGCGCCGGAGCATCCGGCGCTGTACCTGGAGCAGGGAGATCTGTGGCGCCGCCTGGGCGCCGTCGCAGGAGCGCGACTCGCCTTCGAGCGGGCGTTGGCGTACGCCGAGTCGAGCGGCCAGGAGGAGCTGTCGGCGCTGGCTCGGAATCGGCTGGAGGCTCTGGGGGGTGGCGGCGACGTCATCCACTGACGGCGCCGGCGGGGGCGTCAGTCGCCGCTCATGTCCGGGTAGGGGTCTTCGATGTCGAGGTGCACGGGCGGACCGTACCCGGGAATGCGGATGCTCGAGCCGGTGATCTCGAGGTCGTCGCCGTCGAGGACGCCGTCGCCGAAGCGGTAGATCGGCGCGACCTCCCCCCGGGCCATGGCTTCGTCGTAGGCGGCGGCCACCGCCGTGACGGATTCATTGCGCCGCGCGTGGTCGCGGGTCGCCTGGCGGCCCCAGCGCCGTTCCAGCATCCGCCGGGTCCGCTCGGGCGACAGGAACAGCCCCGTGGCATTGTTGCCGCCGAAACCCTTCGAGTTGATGAGTGCTGCCTGCATCTGCTCCGGGGCCATCTCCAGGTGCTCGAGCGGCAGGTGCAGATGCTCGTCGTGAACATCGTCCGCCACGTGGTCGATGGTGGTGATGCCGGGCAGCCAGCCGTGGGTCCAGGTGCCCAGCACGGCCGCGAGCTGATCGCCGCCGGCCGGCGCCATGGAATGACCCAGATGGGCTTTTACCGCCCCCACGGGCCACTGCTCGATGCCGTGGAGCGCGGCCACGCGGTCGAGGATGTGTGATTCGGTGACCCGGTTCTGCGGCGTGCCGGTGCCGTGGGCCTGCACGTGGGTCCCGTGCCGCAGACCTTCCTCTCCCAGCATGGTTCGGGCGAGCCCGGCTGCCTTCGCCATGGTGAGATAGTTGCCGATGCCCGGGCCCGGGATGGATTTCTTGTAGCCATCGGCGTTGACGAAGACGTCCGCCACCGAGCCGAGCACCCGGGCCCCCAGCTCCATCGCCAGCGCGTCGTCCATCAGCACGGCGTAGACGGCGCCTTCGGCTACCGTGAACCCGCAATTGTCGGAGAAGGGGCGGCAGGCGCGACGGTGATCCGGCGCGTCGTCGCGGCCGTCGAGCTGCATCAGCGCTTCGTCTTCTGCGAGCGCGCCCATGGCGCGGTAGCCTTCGATGACGTCCGGAACCACCGGCGCTTCGGCGTTGCCCACCACGACCACGCGCTTGCGGCCGGCGCGTATGTCGTTCACGCCCTGGCGGACGGCGTACAGAAACGTGGCGCACGCGCCGATGATGCCCGCGGTGCCGCCGGCGGAGCCGAGGACGTAGGCGTTGACGAAGTCGCCCGGCATTTCCGAGAGCCCCAGCGGCGCGTTCT
The DNA here is from genome assembly GCA_048621375.1 of Pseudomonadota bacterium. GTDB lineage: Bacteria > Pseudomonadota > Gammaproteobacteria > Pseudomonadales > Azotimanducaceae > UBA7803. Next base: position 35,854 of record JBMCWS010000003.1, read on the forward strand.
TGGAAGTGGGACGTTTTCCGAGCAGGGGGTTTTGCAACAGGCCGCCGTAGCCGTCGCCGTCGAGCTGGCCCATGGCACTGCCGGAATACACGGCGAACTCGTCCGGCGCCACCCGTTGCTTCAGGTCGTCGAGGTCGATGCCGGTGGAGCGCAGGGCGTCGGAGGCACCGTAGATCGCGAGCTGTAGCCCCCGCGGGTGATTGCGCGAGGGATACAGCGCGCCGGGATCGAAGCCGGTCGGAAGCTGGCCCGCGCTCGACACACGCGAAGCGCGCTGGTCGGGAAACAGGACGTTCAACGGCTCGTCAGTGTGGACTTCGACCGTCCGCTCATCCAGCTCGCGCACTTGCCAGTCCGGCGGTAGCTGTTCCGGCAGCTGCCGCCGCGCCTGCGTGAAAGTGAACGGAACGCCGCCCCGGCTCTCGAGCCGGGCGCTGCGGTGACACGCCACCGCGCCGGGATCGAACAGCTCGATTCGCCGGATCAGCGTGTGGGCATCGATGTAGGCCCGGGTGCGGGGATGGCCAGGATCCGCCTCGAGGTTCATGAGGCGCGCCAGGTGCTGATAGGTGCGCCCGCGCTCGGTCTCGCTCAGGGCATCGATCACCAGGCGCCGATAGGCGTGATCGAAGGAAACCCGGCCGGCGGCATTGATGCCGCCGAATCCGGTAATGATCGGCAGTCTCGGCCCCGACACGCGGTCACTCCCGCTCCAGCGCGATGGCGGTGGCTTCGCCGCCGCCGATGCACAATGCCGCGATTCCGCGCCTGGCATCGAGCGCCTTCATGGCGTGGGCCAGGGTGACGACCAGACGGCTGCCGGTGGACCCCAGCGGATGTCCCTGGGCGCAGGCACCGCCGTAGATGTTCACCCGCTCCGGATCCAGCCCCAGCTCGTCGATGGCCAGCATGGTGACCATGGCGAACGCCTCGTTGATCTCGTAGAGGTCCACGTCGTCCGCTCGCCAGCCGAGCCGGTCCAGCAGTTTGCGGATGGCGCCGATGGGCGCCAGCGTGAACTCGCTCGGATGCCGTGAATGGGTGGCATGGCCGGCGATCCGCGCCAATGGGGAGGAACCGTTCAGAGCCGCCTCGCGCGCCACCACCAGGGCCGAGGCGCCGTCGGAGATGGAGCTCGAGTTCGCGGCGGTGATGGTGCCGTCGGCCTTGAATGCGGGTTTGAGCGCCGGGATACGCGCCACGTCGGCCTTCAGGGACTGCTCGTCGTGCTCGACCCGGGTGCCGGCGATGGTCAGGGGCTCGATCTCCGCGAGGGCGCCGGAGCTCATGGCCGCGCGTGCGCGCTCCACCGAGCGCATCGCGTAGGCGTCCATGGCCTCACGGGTGAGCTGATGGTCATCCGCCGTGCGCTGCGCAAACGTGCCCATGGAGCCGCCGGTTTCCGCATCTTCGAGCCCGTCGAGGAACAGGGTGTCCTTCACCTCCGCGTGCCCCATGCGCAGGGAGCGTGCCTTGGGGATGAGGTAAGGGGCGTTGCTCATGCTCTCCATGCCGCCGGCGATCACGACGCGGGCGCTGCCCGCACGGATCAGGTCCGCGGCGAGCATGGTCGCTTTCATGCCCGAGCCGCACACCTTGTTCACGGCGGTGGCGCCGCAACCGTCCGGCAGCCCGGCGCGGCGCATGGCCTGGCGTGCGGGGGCCTGCCCGAGCCCGGCGCTGACGACGTTGCCGAAGAACACTTCGTCGACGGCGTCGTCGTTCATCCCACTGCGGGAAAGCGCGGCGCGAATCGCGTGAGCCCCCAGCTCCGGGGCCGTGAGCGCCGCCAGGGTGCCCTGAAAGCTGCCGATGGGCGTGCGAGCCGCATCGACGATGTAGGCTTGGCTGGTCATGTGGCGTGATTCTCTGCTGGTCCTGACGGCATTCTACGCACGATAGCTGGCGAAGCCAGCACGATGGCCGGTGAGGCTGAACCGCTCAGACCTCTCGAAAGCGCGGAATGAGCTCGACGAAATTGCATGGCCGGGTACCGGCGTCGAGCTGATGACGGAGGATTCGCTCCCATCCCGTACGGACGGCGTTGCGTGAGCCGGGCAGGGCGAAGATCAGGGTATTGTTGGCCAGACCGCCCACCGCGCGGGATTGGATGGTGGAGGGGCCGATCTCGTCGAAGGACACCTGGCGGAACAACTCGCCGAAGCCGGGGATCGCCTTGTCGAACAACGGCATCAGCGCTTCGGGGGTGCTGTCGCGGCCGGTGAAGCCGGTGCCGCCGGTGGTGAGGATCACGTCCACGCCTGCGTCGGCGATCCAGCCGGATACCACCGCGCGGATGCAATAGACGTCGTCTCCGACGAGCTCGCGGCGGCACAGGAAGTGCCCGTCGCGCTCGAGCAGTTCCCTCAACAGCGCGCCCGAGGTATCGTTGTCGATGGTGCGGGTGTCGGAGACGGTAAGCACGGCACAGCTCAGCGTCGTCATGTGACGGCCTCCGCAGTTTCAGTTTTTTCAGCAATTCCGGTTACTTAGCAGCGCCTGGCGTTTGCGTATCTACGGGCGCTTGGCTAGAGTACCGGCCATCTTACACCGGACTGACGGCGTACCGTGGAAAAACAGCTCGTCGAGGGAGACAGGCTCTATCTGATCGCGGAGAGTCTGGCCAAGGACTTCTCGCTTTTCCCGACCACCGACGTGGAGGAGCCGCTGCCGGGGCTGCTCGGTGAGCGGGAGATCCTGCGGCACCGGGACCGACTCGCCAAGCTGGACGTGGATTCGTACATCGAGGCCGTGGTCGCCCGCGCCGAGGATCCCGGCCGCACCGCCGCGCCGGAAGTGATCCGTCAGCTCGGACGCGTGGTCGAGGAAGCGTCCGACGGGCCGTTCTACTACGCCACCGTGGAGATGGACTTCGCCGGTGAAGCGCGCCTGGTGGGCTTCATCGCCCAGAACCGCGGCGCAAAGAACGGCGTCTGGATGCCGGAGCATCACCTGGCCGCAGCCCGACGCATCGAGATGTGCTCGCAGCGTGCCCTGCCCATCGTGTCGTTCATGGATACCCCCGGCGCGGATGCCGGCGAGGAAGCCAACCGTGGAAACCAGGCGCACAGCATCTCGCGATTGATCGCCGAGATGAGCAACGTCGACGTGCCGAACGTCGGCGTGGTGTTCGGCCTGGGCTATTCCGGGGGCGCGATTCCGTTGGCGGCGAGCAACATGATCCTGTCGGTGCGGGATGGTGTGTTCAGCACCATTCAGCCCAAGGGGCTCGCCAACATTGCCCGCCGGCTCAATCTCTCGTGGCAGGAGTGCGCCAAGTACGTGGGGTTGTCGCCGTTCGAGCTGTACTGCCAGGGGAACATCGACGGCGTCGTCGACTATGCGCCCGGCGAGACCGGAGAGAAGCTCGACAACCTGCGCGACGCCATCGTTCACAGCCTGATCCGGGTCGAGGACAAGGTGAAGGAGTTCGTCGCCGACAACCCCTACATCCTCGACCATTACCGCCAGAGCCTGCAGCGGTTCCTAGAGCCGTCGGAGCAGCTTCAGAGCATGCAGGCAACGGCGTCCCTCAAGGTGACCCGTAACCCCACGGAATATCTGAACGTGTTCGGGGTGGCGTTCCGTTACCTGCGTTACCTGAAGGTGCGCCAGAGGATCAAGGCCACCAGCAAGTCCCAGTACGGGCGGCTATCGGATCAGGAGCTGCCGAAAGGCGAGCTCGACGTCCGCGCCGATCTCGAGCGTCGGCAGACGTTCCTGCGCTGGATGCAGGACCCGGATCGCATCGTCTACGACGATACGCTCTCGCGGGCGTGGAAGAACTACAACGAGAAGAAGCAGGCGGTGCACGACGAGCGCGGCCGCATCGCCCAGCTCATCTTCGGTGAGCCGAAGAAGAATTACGAGGAGGCGCGTTCCGCCCTGATCACGGTGGTGGGCGTGTTCCTGTACAACCGCTGGAAGGCGGACGCCATCGGCAACTTGCGGGCGCTGAAGGAATTCCTCAACCACCACGCGGACATTCGTCAGATCCTGCGGGTCGAGGACATCGACGACCCCGCGGGGCTGGCGCATGCGCTCGCCGACGACAAGCGGCTTTTGCCCAAGCTGCGGCAGCGCTTCAGCCACGAAGGCCGGAAACTGCTGCGCCACGACGGCATCGAAGAGAAGTCGGGAGTGTATCTTTCCAATCAGCTCACCAACGAGTTGAATCTGGCGCTCACCGGCGAATCGCTGACAGACGCGCTCGGTGACGAGCTCGGGCCGAAGGCCCGCGCGCAGCTCGCCGTCAACGCCTCGACCATTGCTGTGAATCGTGCCGTTCTGCTCGACCGCTTCGGCGAGTACATCGCGCCGCCGCGGACCGAGGCCCTGCCGGTGCCGTTCAGCGACATGACCGTGCTGGATGTGCTCACCGCCGACGACTTGCGCCGGGACTTCATCACCGAGTGCGAGAACCTGCTGCTGTTCGACTCGGTCTACGATCAGATCATCGCCAATCTCGACAGCATCGCCGAGGAAGCCCAGGAGAAGCAGGCACTGTCGAAGGAGTCGCTCGGGCGCCTGCTCGACACCACGCTGAATCTGGCTGCACAGGGGGTCACGCTCGGGCGCGTGGCGGACGAAGGCAGCGCCGACGAGGTCGCCGACCGCCTGCGCACGCAGTTCGACGACTGGTACCTGCGGGTGATGCGTCTCGCCCGGAACGTGGATTTCTTCCGCTCGGTGGAGGAATGGAAGAAGACCAGCTTCCCGCACCTGTCCGACACCCTGTTCGTGGTGGTTACGCACCTGTTCGACGCGCTGCTGTATTCCTTCATCCAGTCGGAGCGCGACGGCAAATACCAGGGGCGTATCGCGCCGAAGAACATCGGCCGCCGCAAGGATTTCTGGAACCGCTTGAACATCGCCTATCGCGACCTGCTCATCCAGAACGTGCTGCGCCGGTTCAAGAACCAGCGCGGGGCAACGTTCGAGAGCTTCGTCGACGCCTTTTTCACCGATTTCGACGAGAAATTCGGCGAGCTGATCAGTTCCGACCCCTGCGAGTTCCCGGGTTTCCGTCATTCCATCGAAGGCGCGTTGAAGCGTGACGTGGCACCCTCCGGCGTCATCACCGGCATCGGCAACTTCAAGACCCGGGACGCCAGCGTGCGCGTGGGCGTGGTGATCTCCAACGTGGAGTTTCAGGCCGGGTCGTTCGACATGGCGAGCGCGGAGAAGCTCTGCCGGCTGCTGGTGGAATGCGCCGAGCAGCACCTGCCGGTGGTGTGCTTCATCTCCTCCGGGGGCATGCAGACCAAGGAGGGGGCGGGTGCGCTGTTCTCCATGGCGGCGGTGAACGATCGCATCACCCGATTCGTGCGCGACCACGACCTGCCGGTGATCATGTTCGGTTTCGGTGACTGCACAGGGGGCGCCCAGGCCAGCTTCGTCACTCACCCGCTGGCACAGACCTACTATTTCTCCGGCACCAGCATGCCCTTCGCCGGGCAGCTCGTGGTGCCGTCGAATCTGCCGCTGAACTCGATTCTGTCGAATTACCTGTCGCTGGAGCCGGGCTCCATGCAGGGGCTGGTCAAGCACCCGTTCCAGGAGGAGCTCGACGAAGAGCTACGCCGCATCGACCCGGAGATTCCGGTTCCGCAGGAGACCGTGCAGGACGTGGTGGAGCGGGTGATCTCCGGCGTGCTGAGCCAGCAGCGCCCGGTGGTGGTGGCCCACCGGCCGAAGTACACCGACGAGGACCTGATCCGCCCGGTCCACCGGACGTTGATCCACGCCCGCGGGTGCACCGCGGCGAAGCTGATCCGCATCGCGCAGAAGCACGACATCGAGGTGGTGCTGGTGCAGTCGGACCCGGACATGGAGTCGGTGGCCGTGGACATGCTGACCGGGCGCGACACCCTGGTCTGCATCGGCGGCAACACCCCGGACGAGAGTTATCTGAACGCCCAGAGCGTGCTGCGCGTGGCCGAGCACGAGGGGGTGGATTCGCTGCACCCGGGCATCGGGTTTCTCTCGGAGAATGCCCAGTTCGCCGAGCTGTGCCGTTCCCACGGAATCAATTTCATCGGCCCGCCGGTGTCCAGCATGGACACCATGGGTAACAAGTCCAACGCCATCACCACGGCGATCCGGCTGGGTGTGCCGGTGGTGCCGGGCAGCCACGGCATTCTCACCGACGTGGAACGGGCGGCGGCCGTGGCCGAGGAGATCGGCTATCCGGTGCTGATCAAGGCCGTGCACGGCGGCGGCGGCAAGGGCATCCAGGTGGTGGAGGAGCCGGGCCAGTTCCATGAGCTGTTCCACCAGGTCAGCGCCGAGGCGCGTAGCGCCTTTGGGAACGGCGACGTGTACCTGGAGAAATACGTCACTTCGCTGCGCCACATCGAGGCGCAGCTTCTGCGTGACACCCATGGCAATACCCGGGTGCTCGGCCTGCGGGACTGCAGCGTGCAGCGCAACAAGCAGAAGGTCTTCGAGGAGTCGGATTCCACCCTCCTCGACGACACGCTTCGCGAGCAGGTGATGCGGCACACCGCGGCGCTGGCGGAAGAGGTGGGCTATGTCGGCGCGGGTACGGTGGAGTTCATCCACGACCTCGAGGCCGGCGCCGTCTACTTCATGGAGATGAACACCCGGCTGCAGGTGGAGCATCCGGTGACCGAGTGGGTCTCCGGTGTGGACATCGTCGGCGAGCAGTTCCGAATCGCCTCGGGCGAGTCCATCGCCGATCTCGAGGCGCGCGCGAACGGCTACGCCATCGAAGCGCGGGTGAACGCGGAGCGCGTTCAGCTCGGTGCCGGCCGGGAGCTCTTGATCAAGCCGCATCCCGGCGAGATTCGCGAGTGTGACTTCCCTGAGGAAGAGGGCGTGGAGGTCATCGCGGCCGCCGGCCCGGGGAAGTTCGTCTCGCCGTACTACGACAGCATGGTGGCCCAGGTCATTGTCCACGCGCCGGACCGCGACAGTGCCATCGCCAAGTTGCGCGACTACCTCGATCGGGTGCGGATCACCGGTATCTGCACCAACATCGCGCTGCTCAAGCGTATTCTCGCCGACGAGACCTTCCGCGGCGGGGACTACGACACCGACTATCTGCCGCGGTTCTTCGAGCGCATCGACGCCGAGGCGCTCATCGACGAGATCGAGCGCGCCGCCGGTGAACTCTCCGGCGGCATCGATGCCGACGCCATCCGGATCGACGGCAGCGACGAGCTCAAGGTGCTCGCGCCCGCGGCGGCCATCTTCTACGCCACGCCGACGCCGGCGGAGCCGGAGTACGTGGCTGTGGGAGACCGTATATCGGTGCGCCACACCCTCTGCCAGCTCGAGGCCATGAAGATCTTCACGCCGCTCAAGCTCGAGGACTTCAACACCGAGTTCGAGCTGTACGACGAGCACCAGGAGTACGAGGTGACCCGGATCAACATGAGCTCGGGTCAGCAGGTGAATCCGGGGGATCTGTTGTTCGTGGTGAAGCCGATCGGGGAGAGGGCACAGTAGACGTTCGGCGGTAGCGGGCGAGAGCACCCGGCTCGGCGGCAGCGTGGCTGCGGCTGCCTGCCTACTGCATGGTCGATACGCCTTGAACGATGCATCCGGCGCCGATCGCCAGGACCACCCATCCACTGGCGCGTCGGAACATCGAATCCGCCAGCCGATCGAGCAGCCGGGTGCCCAGACGGGTCCCGGCCACGGCGGCAATGATGGCGGCGGGGTAGAGCCACCACGGCAGCGTGCCCGTCGTGCCCACGACGGCGCCGTAGTACACGAGCTTCAGCAGGTGGCCGAGGGTCTGCGTGATGGCCTTGCTTGCCACCACCTGATGGCGGGTGAGCCCGGAGCTCAGATAGAAAGTATCGAGGAGCGGTCCCGACGCCCCCGCCAGAAGCTGCGCCGCGGTTACCACGAGGCCACAGGCGGCGGCTGTGGGCGCGCGGCGCATGTCCAGAGTGCGAAGCCGCGGCGTCAGCCGCGCCACGAACGGCATGGCGCCCACGGCGATGAGCACTACCCCCGGGTCGGGGACGAGGCTCAGCCAGAAGAAGGTGGCCACCGCCAGAGCCGCGCCCGCGGCGTAAGGCGGCAGGATGCCCCATTGGATGTGCCGGCGCAGGAACCAGGTCCGGGAGCCATTGGCGGTTGCCTGCACGGCGCCGTGCAGGGTCATCGCCGCGGCCACCGGAAGCGTGGATACCAGAACCGCCATGAGGATCATGCCACCGGCCATACCGAGCACGCCGGACAGCGCGGCGGTGGCGAAGACGCTGATCAGAATCCCGGCAACGAGCATGAGCGGGAGGATGGGCAAGGACGTTCGATAACGAAAGCGACTAAAAGGAATTCGAGGTATACTTCACAGGAAAGTATTGCCGCGGCCATGACATGCTCGAGAACCTGGAAACCCTCGTTACCCTGTCGAAAACCGGGACCATGATGGAGACCGCCACGGTGCTGAAGGTCTCCCAGTCGGCGGTGAGCAAGCGCATCGCGGCGCTCGAGCGCTACTACGACCGCGCGCTCATCGAGCGGCACGGCCGGCGGGTGGTGCTCACCCATCACGGCACCCGGCTGGTCGAGAAAGTGACCCCGGTGCTCTCGGAACTGCGCAGCGTGTTCCTGGAAGACAGCGCGCTGCGGCGCGGCAAGATCATCATGGGCGTTTCCGAGGCGATTCTGGCGAGCTGGGGGCCGCGCCTGTTCGCCCGGGTGCACGAGCGGATGCCGGAAGTGGAGTTCACCTTCCACGCCCAGCGCTCGCCGGTGGTGCTCGACCGGATCCGCTCCGGCGAGTACATGGTGGGGATCTGCACGGGCTCGCCCGACGCGGACACCGATCTGCAAAGCGAGGTGATCCGGCGGGAGAACATGGTGATCCTGCCTTCGGGGCTCGAGCCCATCAGCTATCAGGTCGGGGAGGAGCTCGACGTCATCACCATCGAGTCGCGCTCCGGGGCGTGGCGCTCCATCGAGGAGGACATGCGTCGCCTCAATCTCAGACGCCGGGTGTCGCTGGAGTCATTCTTCTGCGTGGCGCAGATGGCTCTGGCCGGGTTCGGCCACGGGCTGGTGCCGGAAGGGGTCGCCCGCACCCTGGGCGTCACGGACGCGCAATGGATCGGTCTGCGGCACACCGGCCTGCACCGGCCCGTGCGCTTCGTGGCGCGGAAGTCCATGTTCTCGCAGCCGCTGGTTCAGGATTTCTACGCTGCTGTCTCCGAGTGCGCGGAGAACGTGTGATGCACCCGCCGGCGCCCGCGGCGCCGGCCGGCGCCCGCGGCGGTTCAGGCGGTGCGCGTTTCCCGGGTCTCCAGAGCCTCGAGACACCAGCCGGCGAGCGCCCGAACCCAGTCCGGACGGTCGTTCAGGCACGGCACCAGGGTAAAGGTCTCGCCTCCGGCATCCAGGAACGTCTCGCGGCCGGCGATACCGATCTCCTCCAGAGTCTCGAGGTTGTCCACGACGAACGCGGGACAGGCCACCACCAGGTGGCGGACGCCCTGTTTCGGCAGTGCCGCCAGAGTCCGGTCAGTATAGGGGGTGAGCCACGGCAGCCGGCCGAGGCGCGATTGAAAGCTCACGGTGTAGCGCGCGTCGTCGATTTCCAGGGCCTCGGCCAGCAGCTCCGAAGTGCGCAGGCACTGGTGCCGATAGCAGGTGGCGTGGGCGGGTGACGGTACGTGGCAGCAATCCGGGGTCTTCAGGCAGTGGTGGCCGGTAGGGTCGGCGCGGGTGATGTGGCGCTCCGGCAGGCCGTGGTACGACAGCAGCAGGTGATCCCACCGCTCAGGCAGATGCTCCCGTACCGAGGCGGCCAGCGCGGCGACGTAGTCGGCGCGGGCATGGAACGGGGGCAGCACGTGCAGGGCCATGGAATCGGGCACCAGCTTCTGGACGGCGTGGACCGTGGTGCTATGGGTCGAGTCCGCGAACTGGGGGTAGAGCGGCACCAGCAGCAGCTCGTCCACGCCGCGCTCCGCCAGCCGTTCCACGGCCCCACGGAGGCTCGGCTCGCCGTAGCGCATGGCCAGCTCGCAGGGGAGCTCCACGGCCGCGGTCACGGCGCTCGCCAGGCGGCGGCTGTAGTGCAGCAGCGGCGCGCCGGTGCCGGGACCCGCGTGGTCCCAGATTTTCGCGTAGGCCTCGGCGCTGCGCCGTGGCCGGAACGGCAGCACGGCGGCGGAGACGATCGCCCGGCGCACGGGCCAGGGCACGTCGAGCACGTACGGATCCATGAGGAACTCGTTGAGGTAGCGCCGCACGGCGCCGGTGTCGCACGAGGCCGGCGTACCCAGATTGACCAGCAGTATTCCGCGAGACATTGATACTCCCTGAACGTAGGGGATAGTATCCGCGCTCCTTCGCCATGTCATCGAGTCCCGTGGCCGTCATCATCGACTACGACGCAGGAAATCTGCGCAGCGTTCAGCGTGCCTGCCGCGAGGTGGGCCTGGCGGCGGAGATCACCGCCGATCCGCAGCGCCTCGGCAGCGCCGAGCGCATCATCTTTCCGGGCGTCGGCGCCGCCGGCAGCGCCATGCGTAGTATCCGCGCCCGTGGCCTGGACGACGCCCTGAAGGCCGCCATTCAGCGCGGCGTGCCGGTGCTCGGCATCTGCCTGGGGCTGCAGATTTCGCTGGAGCACTCCGAGGAGAACGATCAGCCCACGCTGGGCCTGATTCCCGGCCGGGTGCGCCGGTTCGCATTCGATCGTCCGGAGCTCAAGGTTCCGCACATGGGCTGGAACGAGGTGCGGGTGATTCAGCCGCATCCGCTGCTCGCGGACGTGCGCGCCGGCGACGAGCTCTACTTTGTGCACAGCTACTACCCCGAGCCGGAAGACGCCCGGGACGTGTACGCCGTCACCGACTACGAGATCGAGTTCGCCTGCGCCATCGGCCGGGACAACTATTTCGGCATGCAGTGTCATCCGGAGAAGAGCGGCCGGGTGGGGCTGTCCATACTGAGGCGCTTCGCGGAGTGGGACGGCACATGCTGAGCAAACGGCTCATCGCCTGTCTGGACGTGCGGGACGGCAAGCTCGCCAAGAGCGTGCGCTTCGTCGATACCCGCGACATCGGCGACCCGGTGGAGAAGGCCCGGGAATACTACGAGGACGGCCTCGACGAGCTGGTGTTCTACGACATCACCGCGTCGAGCGATCGCCGCAACATCATGCTCGATGTGGTGGAGGCGGTGGCGGAGCAGGTGTTCATCCCGCTTTCGGTGGGCGGCGGCGTCCGTTGCGTCGCGGACGCCACCGACCTGCGACTCGCCGGTGCCGAGAAGATCAACGTCAACTCGGCTGCCGTGCAGCGTCCCGCGCTCATCGGCGAATGCGCCGAGGCCATCGGCAATCAGAACGTGGTGCTTTCCATGGACGTGCGCGCCGTGGCGGTGAGCGAGACGTGCCCCTCCGGCTACGAGATCGTCATCAACGGCGGCCGCAAGCCCATGGGGCGGGACGCCCTGGCGTGGGCCCTGGAAGGCGAGCACCTGGGCGCCGGAGAGCTGGTGGTGAATTCCATCGATGCCGACGGTACCCGGGACGGTTACGAGCTCACACTGACGGCGCTCCTTGCGGAGGCGGTGCGGATTCCGGTGGTGGCCAGCGGCGGCGCGGGCCGGCCCGAGCATCTCTACGACGTGCTGACCGAAGGGCGCGCCGATGCGGCTCTGGTGGCGTCCATGGTGCACTACGGGGACTATCGGGTGAGCGAGTTGAAGCGCTATCTCCACGACCGGGGCGTGAAGATGCGCATGTCGTGGTAAGGGGAGGCGAACCATGAAAGCCATTCAGATACGCGACGACGCGCTGGTTTGGGCCGACGCGGCGGAGCCCGAGCTGGGACCGGGGATGGTGAGGATCGCGGTTGCAGCCACCTCGGTGAACCGGGCCGATCTGGTGCAGCGCGCCGGCCACTACCCGCCGCCCCCCGGGGCCAGCGAGATTCTGGGGCTCGAATGCGCGGGCGAGGTGCTGGAGGTGGGCGATGGTGTGACCCGGGTACGCCCCGGTGATGCCGTTTGCGCCCTGCTCGCCGGGGGCGGCTACGCCGAGCAGGTGGTGGTGCCCGCCGGGCAGGTGCTGCCCGTGCCGGCCGGCTTCGACGCGATACGGGCGGCCGCCGTCCCGGAGGTGTTCGCCACTGCTTATCTCAACCTGTACATGGAAGCGGCGCTGGCGAAGGGGGAGCGGGCGCTGCTCCATGCCGGTGCCAGTGGTGTCGGCACGGCCGCCATTCAACTGTGCAAGGCGTTCCACAATCCCTGCTTCGTCACCGCCGGCAGCGCCGACAAGATCAGCCGCTGCGAGGCGCTCGGAGCCGACGGCGGCGCCGACCGGAATCAGGGGGATTTCCGGGAGGCGGTGAAGGCCTGGTCCGGGGGCGCGGGAGCCGACGTGATTCTGGATCCGGTGGGGGCGGGGTACCTGGAGTCCAACCTGCGCTGCCTGAACACCGGCGGGCGCCTCGTGCTCATCGGGCTCATGAGCGGGGCGGAGGCGCAGATCAGTCTCGGTCAGCTCATGGTGAAACGCGCCCGGCTGATCGGCTCTACCCTGCGCGCCCGGCCCACGAGCGAAAAGGCGGCGGTGATGGACGCGCTCGAGACCCACGTCTGGCCGTTGCTCGAATCCGGGGCGGTGGCGCCGGTGATCGAGACGGTGGTGCCGATCCGCGAGGCGGAGCGTGCACACGCGCTGGTTGCCGGCAACACCACCGTGGGCAAGGTGGTTGTGTCGCTGCAGACGTGAGGGGCCTGCCGGGCGAACCGTGATCTGCGTCACAGCGTTCGTGCCACCGCGACCGCGCACCGTCCCGGTCGCGGGGAATGGTGAACTGGTTCACGCCCGCTCTTTCAGTTCCGGTCCTATGTTCACGTAACGAGGAGGTCGGCGCGCGTGCTTCGGCGTGGTGCCGGCCGCAACTTCAACGTGACGGGACGCCATGAAGCTTTTGCTGGTCGAGGACGATCGGGCCGATGCGCGCTTCCTGCGCTCCTGCCTGGCCCGTAGCCGGGGGGAACCACCGGATCTGGTGCATGTGGAGTGTCTGAACGACGCGCTGGAGGCGCTCCGGGCCGGCGAGTTCGACGTCGTCCTGCTGGATCTGCATCTGCCGGATGCCACTGGCGAGACCTGCGTGCAGTCGATCAAGCAACTCGCGCCGACGACCCCCATCGTGGTGCTGAGCGGCGAGGACAGCGAGGACTACGCCATCAACATCCTCAAGGAGGGTGTTCAGGATTACCTGGTCAAGTGGGACGGCGAGGGCAAGATCATTCTCCGCGCCATTCGGTACGCCATCGAGCGCAAGCGCGCCGAAGTGCGCTTGAACCACATGGCCACCTACGACGCGCTCACCCAGATTCCCAATCGAAGCTATTTCGTCGGGTACCTGGAGAAGGCGGTGAGCCGGGCGCAGCGGTCCGGCACCATGCTGGGGTTGGTGTTTCTAGACCTCGACCGATTCAAGGGGGTCAACGACACACTGGGCCATCACTTCGGCGACAAGCTGCTCATCGCCGCGTCGCAACGGATCGAGCAGTCGGTGCGCAACGGTGACGTCATCGCCCGGATGGGCGGCGACGAGTTCGCGGTGCTGCTCGAGGGCGTGGACGACGTCCGCGCAGCGGAGACCGTCGCCCGCAATCTCACCATCGCATTGTCGGAGCCGTACCTGCTCGACGGCCACCACGTGAGCGCCACGGTGAGCATCGGCATCACCATTTTTCCCACCGACCGCGGGGATCCGGAAGCGCTGATCAAGAACGCCGACATCGCCATGTACCAGGCGAAGAACGCTGGCCGCAACGGATTCAAGTTCTTCACGGAGAGCATGCACAGGGAGATCCTGCACCAGCACGAGCTGGCTCAGGATATGCGGCGCGCGCTCGAGAACGACGAGTTCTATCTGCTGTATCAGCCGCAGTACCGCCTGAGCGATGGGGTCATTGCCGGCTCGGAGGCGCTCGTGCGCTGGCAGCGCCCGGACGGGCAGCGGGTGCTGCCGGGCGATTTCATCGAGATCGCGGAGGAATACGGGCACATCATCGAGCTCGGGCGCTGGGTGGCCCGAGCCGCGTGCCTGCAGAGCCTGGACTGGCAGCGCCGGGGCTGGCGCCCGGGGCAGGTGGGCGTGAACGTGTCGCCGCGCCAGATACTGCACGCAACATTCTGCGACGACCTGGAACGACTCGTCCGCGAGGTCGGCATCGATCCGCGGAACATCGAGCTCGAGCTCACCGAATCGTGCCTGGTCCAGGACGTGCGCACGGCGCAGTATGCGCTCTCCCGGCTCAAGGACATGGGGTTCGCGCTCGCCATCGACGACTTCGGTACCGGGCATTCGTGCCTGGACTACCTGCGCCGATTCCCCATCGACACCCTCAAGCTCGATCGGTCGTTCGTGAAGGACATCGGCGTCAACCAGCATGGGCCGGCCATTTGCCGGGCGATTCTGTCGATGGCCGAGAGCCTGGAGCTGGACACGGTGGCGGAGGGCATCGAGACCCCCGAGCAGCTCGACTTTCTTGTGGAGCACGGCTGTCGCCGGGGACAGGGATTCTATCTGAGCCGGCCCGTCCGGGCCGAAGACGTGGTACTCCCGCGGAGCTTTGGGGGAGACGCTCATGAACAGGAGGTTCAGCATGGCTGACTACGACACCGAGGAGCTACGCAGCATTGCCGATGCCATTCCATACCCGGTGATCTACGTCACCGCCGACGGCGCGGTGGGCTTCACCAACCGGGCGCTGCGCCGCATCAACGGGTTGCCCGCCAACCCGTCCGAAGGGGAGCGGGTGGAGAATCTCCTGGGCGAGGAGGAGAGCAACGCCGGCCGCACTGCTTTCCTGGAATGCCTGCATAGCAATCGCCGGGTGGTGCGGGAAGGGCACTCGGCGCTTCCGGACGCGCCCATCCGTTACTGCCGCTACGTGTACGCACCGGTGCGGCGCCGGGACGGCAGTGTCCAGGGGGTGTGCTGCACCGTGGTGGACCTCACGGACGTAAAGGAGGCGGAGCGGGCCTTGCAGTCGAGCCGTGATGAGCTCGCGCGCTCGAACCGCGATCTCGAGCAGTTCGCCTATGTGGCCTCCCACGATCTGAAGGCGCCCTTGCGCTCCATCGAGGTTCTGGTGGGGTGGCTCGCCGAGGACCTGGCCGAGCATCATCAGGGCGATGTCCAGGAAAACCTGGAGCTGCTGAAGGCGCGCACCACCCGGCTCAATCGGCTGCTGGACGATCTGCTCGCCTACTCGCGCGTGGGACGCCGGGTGGGTGACGTGGCCCGGGTGGACACCCGGGAGCTGGTGGAGGACATCTGGACGCTGATGGCGCCGCCGGAGGGCTTCGAGCTGCGCGTCGGCGACGATCTGCCGGAGCTGATCACGTTCCGGGCGCCCCTCGAGCAGGTGCTGCGCAATCTGATCGGCAACGCGGTCAAGCACCACCCCGGCCCGCGCGGCCACGTCTGGGTGGAGGCCGACGTCCACGATGACCACGTGGTGTTCTCGGTGCGCGACGACGGCGCCGGAATCGACGCGGAATACCGCGATCGGGTCTATCAGATGTTCCAGACGCTGCAGCCGAGGGACGAGGTGGAAGGCAGCGGTATGGGGCTGGCCATCGTCAGCCGCGTGGTGGAATGGCAGGGAGGCCGCATCTGGCACGAGGATCCACCGCAGGGCACCGGAACGGTATTCCGCTTCGAGTGGAAACTGGTGGATCAGGCTTCGGCGGATGCCCTGATGGCAGCAAGCAGCGAAAACCGGAGCCAGGCAGCATGAACAGGCAGCCCGTGAACATCCTTCTGGTGGAGGACGACACCATCGATGCCAAGGCGTTCACGCGCGCCATGGAGAAGCTGAAGATCGCCAATCCCGTCACCCGCGCCAAGGACGGCGTGGACGGGCTCGAGAAGCTCGCGGACATGCCCCGGCCGAATCTGGTGATCCTCGACATCAATATGCCGCGCATGAACGGTCTGGAAATGCTGCGACGGATTCGCGAGGACGAAGCCCTGCGGGACACCATCGTCTTCGTCCTGACCACCTCCAACGACGACAAGGACAAGTTCGAAGCGTACAACCTCAACGTCGCGGGCTACATGCTCAAGTCCGACATGGGCAACAGCTTCATACGTGCCGTGTCCCTGGTGGAGAACTACTGGCGTGTGGTGGAGTTCCCCGAAGCCCACATGTCGGGATAGCGGCCCGGGCTGCTCCCGCCGTCACCAGAACAGCGAGAGGATCACCAGCGCCAGCGTCGCCAGCGAGGTGCAGAGCATCAGTGATTCCCGGCCGGTCAATCGCTGGTCGTGATCGTTCGTCGCCTCGGACATGCCGCCTCCTGGTCGAGCTACCACGGTCGAGGATACCGGCGCGGCAGAACGCTGCAGTTAGCGGATTGTGAGTCCTAGCCCATGGAATCGAGCTGCCGGCGCAGGGTTTCCAGAGCCGATTCGGCGTCCGCCAGCTTCCGGCGCTCCCGGTCCACCACCTCCTGTGGCGCCTTTTCCACGAAGTTCGCGTTGCCGAGCTTGCCCTCGAGTCTCGCGAGCTCCTGCTCCTTGCGGCCGATTTCCTTGGCGAGCCGGGCGCGCTCGGCGTCGAGGTCGATGACCCCCGCCAGCGGAACCATGATCCGGAGATCGCCGACCAGAGCCAGGGCGTTGGCCGGAGGGACGGCGTCGGCGTCCAGCCAGGTGATCGTCTCGACCGTGGCCAACCGCTTCACCAGGTCCTCGGTGGCTCGGGCGAGCTCGCGGTCTCGGTCCGTGCCGCCCTGAAGCAGGACGTCCACGGTCTGCCGGGGTTTGATGCCGGCCTCGCCGCGGATGTTGCGAAGCCCCAGCACGACGCCCTTGAGCCACTCCACGGCGGCATCCGATTCCGGGTCGGCCGGAAACTCGGTCGTGCGCGGAAACGGTTCCAGCATGATAGTGGGGCCCTGATTGCCGAGCAGCGGCGCGACCTCCCGCCAGATCGCCTCGGTGATGAAGGGCATGATCGGGTGCGCGGTGCGAAGCAGCGCCTCGAGCACGGTGAGCAGGGTGCGCCGGGTCCCGCGCAGCCGGGCCGGGTCCGCGTCGGCGTTCCACAGCAGCGGCTTGGTCAGCTCGAGGTACCAGTCGCAGTACTCGTGCCAGGCGAAGTCGTAGACGGCGGCCGCGTACAGATCGAACCGGTAGGTCTCCACCGCGCGATGGGAGTCGGCGAGCAGATGGTGGGTGCGCGAGACGATCCAGCGATCCGCCAGGGTGAGCGCCACGTCGCCGTCGAGGTCGGCGTCCCGGCAGTTCATCAGCACGAACCGAGTCGCGTTCCAGAGCTTGTTGCAGAAGTTGCGATAGCCTTCGATGCGGTTGAGGTCGAACCGCACGTCGCGCCCGGTGGTGGCCAGGGCACAGAAGGTGAAGCGCAGGGCATCGGTACCGTAGGAGGGAATGCCCTCCGGAAAGTCCTTGCGGGTACGCTTCTCGATCCGCGGCGCCATCTGCGGCTGGGTGAGGTTTTCGGTGCGCTTGCGCACCAGCTCCTCGAGGCTCACGCCGTCGATGAGGTCCAGCGGGTCGAGCCCGTTGCCCTTGGTCTTGGACATCTTCTGGCCCTCGGCATCGCGCACCAGGCCGTGGATGTAGACCCTTCTGAACGGCACCTCGCCGGTGAACTTCAGCGCCATCATGATCATCCGCGCTACCCAGAAGAAGATGATGTCGTGGCCGGTGACCAGCACGTCGGTGGGATGGTAGCGCTCGAGCTCCGGCGTCTGCTCCGGCCAGCCCAGGGTGGCGAAGGACCACAGCGCCGAGGAAAACCAGGTCTCGAGCACGTCGGGGTCGCGGGTGAGGGTGGCGTCCCCCAGGTCGTGCTTGGAGCGGACGTCGGCCTCGTCACGCCCCACGTACACGTTGCCGGCGTCGTCGTACCAGGCCGGTATCCGGTGACCCCACCACTGCTGGCGCGAGATGCACCAGTCCTGGATGTCGCGCATCCAGGAGAAATAGAGGTTCTCGTAGGATTCCGGCACGAAGGTCACGTCGCCGTTCTCCACGGCGGCGATGGCGGGCTCGGCCAGGGGCTTGATGTCGACGAACCACTGCGCGGTGAGCCAGGGCTCGATGACGGCGCCGGAGCGGTCGCCGCGGGGGACCATGAGCTTGTGATCCTCCACCTGCTCGAGCAGGCCCCGTGCCTCGAGGTCGCCGACCACGCGCCTGCGTGCCTCGAAGCGGTCCAGTCCGCGATACGCTTCCGGCGCATTGTCGTTGATGGTGGCGTCCTCGGCGAGCACGTTGACGAGCGCCAGGTCGTGGCGCGCCCCCACCTCGTGGTCGTTGAAGTCGTGGGCCGGGGTGATCTTGACGCAGCCGGTGCCGAACGCCGGATCCACGTACTCGTCGGCGATGATGGGAATTTCCCGCTCCACCAGGGGCAGCGTGACGCGGCCGCCCACCAGCGACCGATACCGGTCGTCCTCCGGATGCACGGCCACCGCAGTATCGCCCAGCATGGTCTCGGGCCGGGTGGTGGCGACGACGAGGTGGTCGCGGCCGTCGGCGGTGGTGGCGCCCCCGGCGAGCGGATAACGGAAGTGCCAGAGCTTGCCCTGCTCCTCGTGGTTCTCCACCTCGAGATCCGAGATGGCGGTCTTCAGCTCCGGGTCCCAGTTCACCAGCCGCTGGCCGCGGTAGATGAGCCCCTCGTCGAACAGGCGCACGAAAACCTCGAGCACTGCCCGCGAGAAGCCTTCGTCCATGGTGAAGCGTTCCCGGCTCCAGTCCAGCGACGAGCCCATCCGCCGGAGCTGTCGCGAGATGTGGTCGCCCGACTGCTCCTTCCACTGCCAGACTCGGTCGACGAAGGCGTCGCGGCCGATCTCGTAACGGCTCGTGCCTTCGGCTTCGAGCTGGCGTTCCACCAGCATCTGCGTGGCGATGCCGGCATGGTCGGTGCCCATCTGCCACAGCGTGCTGTCGCCCTGCATGCGGTGGTAGCGGATTAGGGCGTCCATGAGGGTGTGCTGGAACGCGTGCCCCATGTGCAGGCTGCCGGTGACGTTCGGCGGCGGAATGACGATGCAGTACGGTGGTCCGTCGCCGGCGGGAGCAAAGTAGTTGGCGGTCTCCCACGCCTCGTACAACGGCTGCTCGATACTGTGGGGATCGAAACTATGCTCCATCCGGGTCCTCGCTGGTTGATGATGATGATCGCGTGAACTGGTCCTCCATGGTCGCCCTGACCTGCTCGCTCACGGCAGTGAGCAGCTCCCGGCGCAACTCGTCCATGCGGCTTTCGACCACCTCGCGCAGCCAACGCTGCACCGTCCGGTCGATGCGGGTCCTCAGCGCGTCGTTGAGCTGGGCCGTGTGCTCAGGGGTCCACTCCGCCTGGTGCTGCTCGACCGCGGCGCGGGCCTCGTCGAGCATATCCCGGGCCGACTCCCGCCACTCGTCCGACAGCAAGGCTTCGAACAGCCGCTCGTCCAGCCCGGAGTCGCCGGCGGCGGCGTCGAAGTCCTGCTGACGGGACACGAAGGTCCGGTTGACGCCCACCACGTCCTCGAGCAGGGGCACGTCCTCGTCGTCCGCCGCGGGGCCCGCAGGCGCGGCGGAGTCTCGAGATTCCGGCGATGCGTCGCCCGCGTCCTCGTCGAGGAGCGTGCGGATGGATTCCAGATCACCGAGCAGTTTATCGCTTTTCGCGTTCCGTTTGTGGTCGCTCATGCCGTCTCCCACTCGTCCAATTGGTGGTGGTGCAGCGGGTAGCCGCGATCGCGATAGAACTTGTAGCGCGCCCGGCCCGTGGCGCGGTTCTCGTCCACCACGATCTCAGCCACGCGCTCGAACCGGCCGAAGAACGTGGGTATCTCGCTCGCGAGATTGATGAGCACGCCGTCGGGCGCCGCGGGCAGGCTCCAGCCGAGCACCACGGGGGCCGCCGGCACTGTGTTCCCGCCGCTTGCCGGGTCGTCCTCACGGACGTGAGGCAGAAAGCGGTGCTCGGGGTAGTTCCACAGCAGGTCGTCGAGATCGGCGGCGGCGTCGACATCGTCCGTGTGCATGTGCACCCGGTTGCCGCTGCCCACGGCCTTCACCGCCAGCCGGCAGGCGAAACGGCACGCGGCGTTCCAGTCGACGTCCTGCAGAATGTAGAAGTCCACCCGGGTCACTCACCCGCCCGCCTGTCCGACGAGATAGCGGAACAGCAGCCCCACTGGACGCCCGGTGGCGCCCTTGGCGGCCCCGCCCTGGAAGGCACTGCCAGCGACGTCCAGGTGCGCCCAGGGATAGTCGCCGGCGAAGCGCGAGAGGAAGCACGCGGCCGTGATGGAGCCGGCGCCGGGGCTGCCGATGTTCGGCACGTCGGCGAAATTGCTCTTGAGCATCTCCTGGTAATCGTCCCACAGGGGCATGCGCCAGGCGCGATCGCCGCTCCACTCACCGGCGGCGAGCAGATCGTCGGCCAGGGCGTCGTCCTTCGAGAACAGGCCGGACGCATGCGCGCCGAGGGCCATGATCATGGCGCCGGTGAGGGTGGCAACGTCCACCACGGCCCTGGGTTTGAAGCGTTCGACATAGGTGAGCGCGTCGCACAGCACCAGGCGCCCCTCGGCGTCCGTGTTCAGCACCTCGACGGTCTTGCCCGACATGGTCCGCACGATATCGCCCGGCCGGGTCGCCCGGCCGCTGGGCATGTTCTCCGCCGCGGCCACCACCGTGGTCACGTTGATGGGCAGGCGCGCCTCGGCAGCGGCGCGTACGGCGCCGAGCACGGTGGCGGCGCCGCACATGTCGAACTTCATCTCGTCCATGGTCGCCGCCGGCTTGAGGCTGATGCCGCCGGTGTCGAACGTGATGCCCTTGCCCACGAGCACCACCGGCGCATCTCCGGACTTGCCGCCCTGGTACTGCACGACGATCATCTGGCCCGGCGTGTCGCTCCCCTGGGTAACGGAGAGAAACGCTCCCATCCCCAGTTCCTTCATTCGCCGTTCGTCCAAATTCGAGACCTTCACCTTGTCCAGCCGCGACAGTTTCTTCGCCTCCCGCAGCAGGTAATTGGGATTGCAGACATTGGCGGGCTGATTTCCCAGGTCGCGGGCGAAATCGAGCCCGCTCTGCAGGGCGTTCGCCTCCCGCACCGCGCGCTGTACCGTGGCACGGCCGCGGGCGTCGGCGTGCACGGCCACCCGGCGCAACGTGATGCGGCCCTCGTCGTCGCCGGTCTTGTGCTCGGAGAACGTATACAGCGCGTTCGCCAGAGCCGCCAGGCCGGTGCTGATCCGCCAGTACAGGTCGCGATCGGCGACCCGTGTGGCGCCGAGCGCCCACAGCGCGTCGGTGATCTTCAGCGGTTTCAGCGCCTTGGCCGCGGCGTCCGCGATCTTTCGGAAATCCGCCACGCTGACGTCGCCGTCGGCGCCGCCGGCCACCAGCAGCCGCCTCACCGCTGAGCTTCGCGGCAGGTTCACCAGTGTCACCTTGCCCGGTTTGTCGGTGAAATCCTCCGTGGCGGCCTCGAACACCGCCTGCTGGCCCTGTTGACGCGCTACCTTCCGGGCCTGTTCGAAACCAGTGACGAGGCACGGCGTCTTGAGCTGCGTGAGCGTGCCGGCTTTGGTCGTATATTTCATGAAGACTCGACTCGCGTGGGATGAATTCTAAAGTTATCAGTGAATGGCCGTCACGTCCCGGTCAACGGGACCCGGTCGTGAGCCGGCATCCCGGTGCCTGCTGCCCGCTTCCGTCAACGCGCGCGGTACAGCACCCGGGTCGCCGACATCATATCGGACCAGCTCCGGCGCTGCGGATCCACCAGAATCCACAGGTAGCCCAATCCGAGACAGGCGAACGAGAGCATGGCCGCGAGAAAACGCATGGTGGCCTGGCTCAGGGTCAGCGGGGTGTGGTCGCAGGTGTGAATCTCCAGACGCCAGGCGAGCATGCCGAGGGTCTGGCCACGCCGGACCCAGAAGAACACGAAGAAGCCGTAGAGCTCGAGGAACAGCACCGAGCGTACCGCGGCGCCGTATACGGCGTCGTTGCTGATGGCGACCATCGGGAACAGGGTGAACAGCCACAGCGCCGCCACCAGGAGCGTGTCGTACACCATGGCGCCGAGGCGCCGCAGCAGGCCCGCGGGACGCGGGCCTGCTCGGTCCGGGTCTGCCGGAGACCCGGCGGCTTGTTCAGAAGTGGGCGCGATGATCCGCCACCCGAACGGGCTTGCCGCAGAATTCCTCCCGGGTCATGGCCTGCAGCGTCTCCGCGTCTTCACAGTTGGCCCACGCCCGGCGGCCGTCCGGCAGCCGGCAGACCACGTGGCCCACAGCCGGGCCATCGGGGCCGTACATCACGGTGTAGCTCTCCACCGTGGCCTCGCCTTCGTAGTCCATGGCGACGTCGCGGCTCGGTGTCGCGTCCACCTCGTCCTGAACGTCCTGGTGCTGGAACGGTTGCGGCGGCGGCTCGGCCGCGTAAACGCCGAACGCGTGCTTGGTCAGGTAGCCGCCGTTGGCGGTGATCAGGCATTTGCTGTCGCGCTGCTCGCGCAGCAACTCGACCGCGCGGGCGATGGAGTGCATGACGTAATTGTTGAGCGGGCCGCCGGCGAACGTGAGCCCGCCGGTGACGGTCAGGGCGCGGTCGGTGTCCAGGCCGATCTCCGCCGCGGCAATCTGCACCGCGACCGGGAAGCAGCTGTAGACGTCCACCAGGTCGAGCTGCGCCGGCGTCAATCCGGCCAGCTCCAGCGCCCGGCCCCCGGCGATACGGATCGCCGGCGAGGTATAGAGATTGTCGCGGTTCGAGACGAAGTAGTGGTCGTGAGCATCGGTGCCCGCCCACGGGTAGACCCACTTGTCCTCGGGAATGCCGAGGGCCCGTGCTTTGGAGGCGGAGCAGAGGATGAGCGCCGCGCCCTGATCCACGTTGTTGTTCGAGTTCATGAGCTTGGGATACGGAAAGGACACCGGTCGATTGCTGCTCGAGATGGTGCGGATCTCTTCCGCCGTCTTCTCCTCGCGGATCCAGGCGTGCGGGTTACCCGCGGCCACGCGGCTGAACGACGCCCACAGCTCGGAGATGCGCTCGAGGTGCGCTTCGATGGATTCCCCGCGGTGGTAGCGCAGGGCGTTCTCGAACAGCGGATAGAGCTGGATGGGCGCGCCGATCCGCAGGGCCTTCTCGGCCTCGTGGCGCATGTCCTTGTCTTCACCGAAAACCCGATCCGGTGTACCCGGCAAGGTCTGCCAGTCGAGGTCGACCTTGGCACGGCGGGCCTTGGCCTGGCTGTTTCCGCATTCGGCCCCGGTTACGATGATCACGTCCTGACGCCCCTGCTGGATGTCGAGGGCCGACTGGTTCACCACCGTCTGCACGAAATTGCCGCCGAGCTGGCTGAGCCCGGTTTCCGCCCGGCCGTTGCCGATCGCCTCGGCCACTGCCTTCGCCGGGTTCTGATACGGCCAGATGCCGCGGATCACCCGGACTGACCCGGCCTCGTCGAGCAGCCGCGACGAGCCGGCGTCGTCGGCCGCCTGCCGCACCGCGTCGATCATCAATTCGATGGGTTCCTTCCCGGACTTCGGGTCGTCGATGCGCTGCTCGAGCTGCGCCACGCCCACCAGGATCGGTGTCTCGCTCATGCAATTCCCCCAAAATCTACGATTTGCGCCGCGGCAGCTTGCTGCCGCGGCGCCATGATACCGCAACGGCCTGTGGGTACTCAGTACTGGGTACTGAGTACTCTCACCCTTTCGGTATTTCGTCGAACGGCAGCCCTTTGTCCGCCCGCATGTCCTCGGGCAGCCCCAGAACCCGTTCGCCGATGATGTCGCGCAGGATCTGGTCGGTGCCACCTTCGATGCGCACTGCCGGCGAGCGCAGCAGCATGGCCTGGAAGCGCCCGTTGCCTTCGGCGATCTCCGGGTCGGTGATGGCGCCGCCGAGCCCCTGGAGATCCAGGGCGAACTTGGCGACGTCCTGCATCAGGGTTCCGGCCACCAGCTTGCCGATGGAGGCCTCGGGGCCGGGCTCTTCGCCCTTGGAGAGCGCAGTGATCAGTCGCGAGGAGGTATTGCGCAGGCCCGCGGCCTTGACGTGCCAGTCCGCGAGCTTCGAGCGAACCGCCGGGTGGTCTATGGCAACACCATCGCCGTAGGGTAGCTCGCGCACCAGCTCCTGCAGCTCCGGATACCCGGTGGCGATACCGCCGCCGATGGCGAGCCGTTCGTTCATCAGCGTGGTGAGCGACACGCGCCAGCCGTCGCCGACCCCGCCGAGCCGCTGGGCATCCGGAATGCGCACGTTGTCGAAATAGACCTCGTTGAACTCGCTCTGGCCGTTGGCTTGCTTGATGGGTCGGATCTCCACCCCGGGCGAGCGCATGTCCAGGAAGAACATGGTCAGACCCTTGTGCTTGGGCACGCTGGGGTCGGTGCGGGTGATGAGAATGCCGAAGTCGCTGTGGTGGGCACCGGAAGTCCAGATCTTCTGGCCGTTGACCACCCACTCGTCACCGTCGCGCTGCGCCCGGGTGCGCAGCCCGGCGAGATCGGAGCCGCCGTGGGGCTCGGAGAAGAGCTGACACCAGATCTCTTCGCCGGAGGCGAGCTTGGGCAGGTAACGCGCCTTCTGCTCCTCGCTGGCGTAGGCCATGAGGGTTGGGCCGCACATACCGTGACCGATGATGAAGGCGCTGGAAAGCTTGCTGTAGATGCCTTCCTCCTGTGCCCAGATCACGCTCTCGATGGGGCTCGCGCCGCGGCCGCCGTATTCCCTGGGCCACTGCAGGCAGGCCCAGCCGGCTTCCGCTTTCCTGCGCTGCCATTTCTTCGATTCCTCGAGGGTGTCATAGGGGCCGGTGTTGGTGGTGCCGAAGCCGCTGCGCTCGAGGTACGGCGCGAGGTAGTCGGGGGCATTGGCTTCGATCCAGGCGCGTACCTCGGCGCGGAACTCGGCTTCCTGGGGGCTGTCGCTGAAATCCATGTGTGTCTCCTTGCTGGCGTGGTGCGGTTAGCCGTGGGCGGTCTGCCGGCTGGCGGCGACCAGCCGGTCTTCCCACTGGGTGAGCCCGCCGAGCTCCAGGGCCAGGAAGTTCGAGCGCCGGTAGAAGAGGTGGCAGTCGAATTCCCAGGTGAAGCCCATGCCGCCGTGCACCTGAATGTTGTCCTTGCTGCATTGCTGAAACGCCTGGGTGGCGGAGACCCGGGCGGTGGCCGCTGCCACCGGCAGATCCTCCGAGTTCGAGGACAGCGCCCACGCAGCGTAGTAGCAGTTCGATTCCGCCAGCTTCGCGGTCACGTACATGTCCGCGAGCATGTGCTTGATGGCCTGGAACGAGCCGATCGGGCGACCGAAGGCGAATCGCTCGCGCGCGTATTCCACCCCCATGTCCAGGGCCCGCTGGGCACCGCCGAGTTGCTCGAAGGCGTAGAGCACGGCGGCCCGGTCGTAGAGCGTCTGCAGATCGTTCCAGCCTTCGCCGGCGCCGCCGAGGGGCTCCGCGGGGGTGCCGTCGAGCGTGATTCGGGCGGTGTTCCGGGTCGGATCCACGGAGGCGACGTCTTCCCGGGTCACGGGGCCCGCCCGCAGGTCGCTCAGGTAGAGGCCGAGACCGCCGTCGGGACGACGAGCCAGCACCACCAGGAGATCGGCCACTCCTCCGTCCGGCACGATCAGTTTGGTGCCGTTCAACGCCCCGTCCTGAAACCGGGTCCGGATGGCTTCGGGGGTGGTCTGCTCGCGGCTTTCCACCACGGCGAGGGCGCCCTTTACCTCGCCGGCGGCAATCTGCGGCAACCAGCGGGCTTTCTGCTCCTCGCTGCCCCAGAGCAACAGGGCTTCCGCGGCCAGGTACACCGTGGATCCGAACGGAGTGGGTGCCAGGGCGGCGCCGAGTTCCTGGGCCACGAGACACAGCTCCAGATATCCGGCGCCGGCGCCACCGTAGGTCTCGGGGATTCCCGTGCCGATGAGGCCCATCTCTGCCAGGCCCTGCCAGACCGATGCCGCGTAGGGCGCCTCGCCTTCGAGCACGCTGCGGACCACGTCGGAGCCGCAGCGCTCGCGCAGGAAGCGGCCGGCCTGGTCGCGCAGCATCTTCTGATCGTCAGAGAAATCGAAGTTCACGCGTCACTTTCCTTTGAATGGGTGAATTGTGGTGGCCGCCCATTCTACATAAATTTCGAACGCGTTATATTTTGGTCAGCCGTGGTGGAACGCCGCCGCGTCGTCCTGGCGTACCCGGCGAGCGAACTCGGACATGGTGTGGGGCCACTGCGTCACCACGCGTCCGGATGGGGCACGGTAGTAGCCGCTGCAGCCCGCCTGCCACACCTCCACCTGCTCGATGTCCCGTTGCAGGGCGTCGTTGAAGCGGTTCATGACCTCCTCGCGGACGTCGAGCCAGGCCAGACGTTCCCGTTCCAGACGCTCGATCTGACGCAGCACGTAGTCCACCTGCTGCTCGATCATGAAGATGATGGAGCCGTTGTTGGTGTTGGGGCCGTAGAGCATGAAGAGGTTGGGGAAGCCCGCTGTGGTCATCCCCAGGTACGCCTGGGCGCCCTCGTTCCAGGCCGCCTCGAGGCCGAGACCGTGGCGCCCCGTGACCTCGATGGCGGAGAGGTAGCGGCCGGTGTGGAATCCGGTGGCCAGAATCAGTGTGTCCACCGAGCGTTCCCGGGCGTCCTCGGTGACGATGCCGCGAGGGCTGATATTGCGGATCGGGGTAGTGACGAGTTCCACGTGGGGTTCGTTGAACGCCGGGTAGTAGACGTTGGATGCCAGCGGCCGCTTGCAGCCGAACGGATGATCGGGGGTGAGGCGGCGTCGCACTTCGGGATCGGTCACCGTCTTCAGATTGTCGAGACCGGCACGCTCGGCCGCCCGCAGGGCGTTGGGATCGGAGAAGGTGATGAAGCTGTCGAGATTGTCGTAGAGCTCCCGGCGCAGGGCCTCGACGGCCGCCGGGTTGGCGCGGAGGTGCTCGATTTGCTCGCGGCTGTAGGGCTGGTCGTCTTTGGGCAGCACCCAGTTCGCGGTGCGCTGGAAGACATACAGCTTCGCCACGTCCGGTGCGATCTCCGGAATGAACTGCAC
>JBMCWS010000004.1:0-61642 GCA_048621375.1 Pseudomonadota bacterium
GCTGACGGCTGACGGCTGACGGCTGACGGCTGACGGCTGACGGCTGACGGCTGACCGCTGCATGATCGCCGGCCACGCCGGAATCCTCTAGAATCGCGCTCTCCTGCTGGAGCGAAACATGACCGCACGTATTCTCGACGGCAACGCCATCTCCCAGCAGCTTCGGGAAGAGATCCGGGCCCGGGTGGAAAGCCGCACCGCCAGCGGTGTCCGGCCGCCGGGGCTGGCCGTGCTGCTGGTGGGCAACGATCCGGCCTCGGAGATCTACGTGCGGCACAAGCGGCGCGATTGCGAGGAGGTGGGGTTCCACTCCAACGTGCAGCACCTCTCCGCCAACATCACCCAGGAGGACCTCGCGGAGCGGATCCACGCGCTGAACGACGACGCCAGCATCGACGGCATCCTGGTGCAGCTTCCCCTCCCCGAGCACCTGGACAGCGCCCGCATCATCGACCTGATCGAGCCGATGAAGGACGTCGACGGCGTGCACCCCTTCAATATCGGCCGGCTGGCGCTGCGCCGCCCCACCCTGCGCTCGTGCACCCCGAAAGGCGTGATGCAGCTCCTCGAGCACACCGGTGTGCCCATTCGCGGGCTCGACGTCACCATCATCGGTGCTTCGAACCACGTGGGCCGCCCCATGGGCCTCGAACTGCTGCTCGCCGGATGCACCGTTACCACCGCGCACAAGTTCTCCCGGGACAGCCGCGGCGCTGCGGCCGCTGCGGACGTGGTGATCTCGGCCGTGGGCAAGCCGGGCCTGGTCCGCGGCGACTGGATCAAACCGGGCGCCATCGTCATCGACGTGGGCATCACCCGAGACGCGAACAACAAGCTTCACGGCGACGTGGTATTCGACGAGGCGGCGGCGCGGGCCGGCTGGATCACGCCCGTGCCCGGCGGGGTCGGCCCCATGACCCGCGTGGCCATGCTGCAGAACACGCTGCTGGCGGCAGAGGGGCTGGTCGCGTGAGTCGGCTGTTCCTGGCGGATCTGCATCTCGCGGAGCCGGACGCGCCCCGGTTCCGGGCGTTCGCCCGTCTGCTCGACGAGCACAGCCCGCTGGTGGATGAAATCTACCTGCTCGGCGATCTGTGTGAGGTTTGGGTCGGCGACGACGATGACGGCCCGCTGGCGCGGGCCTTCGTTTCCACACTCGCGCGTGCCGCGCGTCACGCCCGGGTCTTCGTGATGCACGGCAACCGCGATTTTCTATTCGGCGAGCGTTTCGCCCGGGAGGCCGGTGCGCGGCTGATTCCCGATCCCTGGCCGCTCGACGACCACACCCTGCTGGCCCACGGCGACACGTTCTGCATCGATGACGCCGAGTATCAAAAGCTCCGTGCGATGCTGCGCTCGCCGGCGTGGCAGAACGACATACTCGGCCGGACGCTGGTTGAGCGGCGGGCGCTGGCCCAGAGCATGCGCGAGCAGAGCGAAGCCACCAATGCCAACAAGGCCGAGAACATCATGGATGTCTCGGAAGACGAGGTTGCCCGCGTCATGCAGAGGCACGGCGCCACCCGGCTGATCCACGGCCACACCCATCGGCCCGGTATCCATGAAGCACCGTGGGGTCGGCGTTACGTCCTCGGCGCATGGGAACGCTGCGCCTGGTATCTCGTCGAGGACGAGCGGCAGGCGCTGGAGCTGCGCTGCACGGCGATCCGCGGCTGATCGCTCCGGCCGGGTGCCCGCGGGCTACGGCTGTACCACCCCGCTGTGAAACCTGAACGCCACGTCCGGCGCGGCGCACAGCCACGCGTCAGCGGCGAGCAGCTCCTCGAGCTTGGCCGCCACCGGCGCCGGCGCGTAGCGCCGGGCGAGACCCAGATAATGGATGAAGTGGCGCGCCTCCGACGCGAGCAGGTTGCGGTAGAGCCCCGCCAGCGTCTCGGGAAGGACGTCCACGAGCCCGTGGAAGCGCTCGCAGGAGCGCGCTTCCACCACGGCGCCCACCAGCAGCGTGTCCACCAGCCGCCACGGCTCCTCCCGGCGCACATGGCCCATCAGGGTAGCGGCGTAACGGCTCGGAGAGATGTGGCGGTACGCCACGCCGTGGGCCAGCATGAGCTCGTGAACCTGTTCGAAATGCCGCAGCTCCTCGCGGGCGAGCCGGGAGAGCCGGTGCAGCAGCTCCGGGCGATCCACGTAGCGGTACAGCAGGGAGAGCGCCGTTCCCGCCGCCTTCTTCTCGCAGTTGGCGTGATCCACCAGAAGCAACGCCACGTTGTCCGCCGCCTGATGGAACCAGGCGTCGGGTGTGCGGCATGGCAGGAATTCGAGCACCTCCTCCACGGCCGCGCCCGGCGCAGCGCCGTCGTGGCGGCGGCTCATTCCGGCGGAATCCGGTAATTGCGCTCGTACTGCGCCAGCGAGCGCTGGTAGAACTCACGATCGATGGCGATGATCAGCGCCGCGGGCTCCGGCTCGGTGTCCGCGTCCCGGCCCACCGGCGCCATGCCGAGCTGCTCCAGGGCACACACGGGGCCTCGCCATTGCAGGCGCTGCAGCACCTCGTAGGCGAGATTCCAGGCATCGAGCTCGTCCGCCCCACCGACGTCGAGCTGTCGGGCGCGAGCGCGCAGCCGCGCCTCGTCGTGGACGTGGAGCATGGTTTGCACGGCGCCACCCCGCAGCGCCAGCAGTCGCTGCCACACGGCGTCACGCTGCTCGCCATCGAAGCCATTCCACTGCACGATCTCGTGCGCGAACCGCTTGCACCCACGGCACACGAGATCACCGTAGGTCGTGGAACAGATGCCCACGCAAGGGGTACGTCTCAGCATGGTTTCACCGGGCCGAGGTAGTGGAAACACTCAACCGGCGGCGCCCACCAGGAGTCGGAGCCGCAGGTTTCTCAGTCGCCCCTGTAGCCGGCGCACGTCGCGGCCGTTCCCGGCGACGGCGGGATTGTACAGCAGCCGCTCCAGCTCGGCGACGAGCAGGTCCGCCTGGCGCTGGCCGATGGCGCCGGCGGCGGCGAGCCGCTGCACGAACGCGCCCGGTGATTCGTCAGGCGCCCGCACCCAGCCGGCCCGGGCCGCGCCGGCGCAGAAGCGGAGGAACGCCCGCTCGACCGGTGGACGGCGTGGGGGCCGCCGCCGCCACAGCACCAGGAACGCCACCAGCGCGAGGCTCCCCCCACCGCCGAGCAGCGCCGCCAATGCGATCCGGGCGGGCGTTGCGTCACCGAGCAGGTCATCGAGGAATCCGGCCTGCAGGCTGGTGTCGTAGCCCACGACCCAGAGATTCCAGCGATGCTCGAGGGAATCGGCCCAGTAGGCGAGTTGCCGCAGGAGCGGGACCGCATCGTAGTCGCTGCCGGCGGCGGCGGACAGCGTCGCCCGGTCCTGCCGGGAGAGAGCCGCCTCCAGTCCCCGCTCGACCCGGGCCGGGGCCACCGCCGCAGTGGGATCCACGCGCCGCCAGCCCCCACCCGGGACCCAGTATTCGGCCCAGGCGTGGGCATCGTACTGCCGCACCACGAGGTGGCCGGTCACCGGATTCACTTCACCACCCTGGTAGCCCCCCACCATACGGGCCGGCACACCCACCGAGCGCAGCATGAACACCACAGCGCCCGCGAAATGCGTGCAGAAGCCGCGCCGGGTATCGAACCAGAAAGCGTCGATGCTATGAGCGCCATCGAGTGTCGGCGGGCCGAGCGTGTAGAAGAAGTCCTCGGTGCGGATGGTCTCGAGCACCGCATCCACGAACGCCCCGGGGCTGCCGGTACGCGCCCACAGCTCACGTGCCCACCGGCGGATGCGCGGATTGTCGTTCGAGGGGAGCGCGGTTTCGCGCTCGTGCAGCCGCTCCGGCAGCACCTCCATGGCGTCCATGGCGCGCCCCGGATACGACACCACGCGATAACGGAACAGCGTCGACACCCGCTCCTCGCGTTCCAGGCGGTAGTCCCGGGTCAGGTTCAGCGCCGGCCGGGTAGCCCCCGGGGTCTCCAGCGCGAACAGCCATCTCTGCTGGGTGGGCTCGAGCAGTACCTCGTAGGCGAGCCCGTCGCGCTGGCGCGGCTCGCCGGCCACCGGTTGCGCCTCGGACCGAAGGCGCGGACCGGCGGACCAGGTGCCGCCGCGGAAGCGCGAGTAGACCAGCCCGCGCCAGTAGAGGTCGCCTCGCGCGGGGATGGCACCCTCGAACTGTGCGCGGAACGCCAGCTCGTCGGAGCCGCTCAGGCGCGCCACGTCTCCCGGCGTCACCCGGTCGCTGATACCGGTGGGCGAAGTGCTCGGGAGCGGCATGTTCCAAAGCGGCGCAACGCGGGGAAACAGCAGGAACACCACCACCGTGAGCGGCACCGCCTGCAGGGTGAGGGCCCCCGCCAGCCGCACGCTTTCCAGTGGCCGTACCCGCAAAGGCGCCTGATTGAGCCCGACCATGGCGGCGGTGACCAGCGTCATCGCCGCCAGCTGATACGCCGCGAGACCGATGGATTGATCGAACAGGAACGCGGTGGCTATGGCGAAGTACGCCAGGAAGATGACCAGATAGGCGTCCCGGCGGCTTTTCATCTCGATGAGCTTCAGGGCGAACGCCAGCACGAGCAGCGACGCTGCGGCCTCCGGGCTGAACGGCGCGGCTCCCGAGACGGCCACCGCGCCCACCGACGACAAAACCAGGACCGTCTTCACCCACCGCCGGGGATAGTCCCACCGGCCCTGATACACCCCCGCGCGCCAGTAGCCGCAAAACAGCGCCACGCCGATGATCCACGGCGACAGGTGGAGCAGATACGGAAACACCACCACGACCTGCACGAACATCAGCAATGCCAGCGTGTTGCGCGGGATCTGATACCCCACGCCGCGTCCGCGCGCCCCGGCTCCGGGGACCGTCGCCGCAGGATCAGCCGAGTCCATAGAGCGCCAGCTCCCGCAATACGCCCTCGAGGTGCACCTCGCCCGTGCCGGGTTTGATTTCGCGCCCGCCCAGCCGCACGCCGAACTCCCGTCCCAGCCGGGTGGCCCGCAGCGCCTGCCCGGTGAGCCGGGACAGCCGAGTCTCGAGGTCTCCCGCCACCGCGTCGAGGTCGAGCCACAGCCTCGGCTCGAGGAAACTCTCATAGCACTTCACCACCAGCTCGTCGCCGCGAGCGTAGGAGCGCCACATGATGTGCTTCACGGGGTCGCCCGGGCGGTAGGCCTTGATGTCCGTGAAATCCTCGCTGCCGTGGGGATCGATGAGCTCGCCCTCGTCACGGCGCCCGACGGCGGCGTCGGGCAGCGGCTCGAACAGCGGCCGAGGATAAACCAGCGCCCGGATGTCCAAGTCGACCCAAGTCCAGGCCCGCAGCAGGCCCAGGGGATAGCGGGTCTCCACCAGCAGCCGGCCGGGGCGCAGATACCCCCGCCGGCTGCCGCGCGCGTACACGCGGACCACGTCCGCTTCCTGGTCGTAGAGTTCCACCCAGTGCATGACGTCGCCGGGAAAACCGATGCGGATGCCTTCCCGCCCCCGACCGCGGCGGCCATCCCCCCGGGGGCGCGACGCCCGCAGGCTCACCTCGACGTCCTCTCCCACGAACCCCGCCCGCGTCCCGATGCGTTCGAGACGCAGGCCCGAAAGGTTCCTGAAGGTGTACAGAATGGTCACCGTGAACAGGCTGCCGAGCAGAAAAGCGACGCCGTAAATCAGGCTCGCCTGGTAGTTGATGGCAACCACCACGAGCAGGACCATCAATCCCATCAGGGCGAAGCCGGTGGCGGTCGGAAATATGAAAACGTTGCGCTGCGTCAGGGAAACCGTCGGACCCGGGGGGATGCGGCGGTCCAGCCATCGCCCCAGCCGCCCGCCGAGCTTCTCCATCGTTGCCGATTCGGCCACCGCGATGATTCCGGCGCCGGCGTCAGCCCACCACGTCGACGCCGGCGAGCAGCCGCTGGGCCAGGGCCCGCCCGCCGTGACCGGCATGATCGGCGGCTTCGCGCAGCCGGTGTTCCACCACCGCCGGCAGCACGGCCTGAACGTCTTCGGGCACCACGTGCGTGCGCTCGTGCACCAGCGCCCACGCCCGGGCGGCATGCAGCAAGGCCAGTGATCCGCGGGGCGAGAGCCCGAACGCGAACTCGCTGCCTCGCCGGGTGTGACCGACGAGCCTCTGCACGTAACCGATGAGCGCTTCGGACACCTTCACCTGTTCCACGGCCGCCTGCAGCCCCTGCAGGCTCTCGACCCCCAGGACTGGTTCCACTGCCTCCAGGCTGTTGCGCCGGTCACCGCCCCGCAGGAGCTCGCGCTCGGCGTCGGGATCGGGGTAGCCGAGCTCGATGCGCATGAGGAAACGGTCGAGTTGCGACTCCGGCAAGGGGAACGTGCCCGCCTGAGTCGCCGGATTCTGGGTGGCGATCACGAAGAACGGCTCCGGGAGGCGCCGGGTCTCCCCGTCCACCGAGACCTGGCGCTCCTCCATGGCCTCGAGCAGCGCGCTCTGACTCTTGGGCGTGGCCCGATTGATCTCGTCGGCAAGCACCACCTGGGTGAACAGCGGACCCTCGATGAACCGGAACTCGCCGGTATCGCGCACGAATACGGACGTGCCGATGATGTCCGAGGGCAAAACGTCGCTGGTGAACTGAATCCGCTGGTAGGTGAGCCCGAGGACCCGAGCCAGGGCGTGGGAGAGCAGGGTCTTGCCCATGCCGGGCAGGTCTTCGATGAGCAGATGACCGCGGGCGAGCACGCAGGTCAACGCCAGCTTGATCTGTTCTTCCTTGCCGAGGAGTACGCCGCTCAGGCCCCCCAGCAGCGCGTCGACGTGGTCTTTCGTCTCACGCGTGATTGTGGAGGTCGATGACCGTTTGATCGTTGCTGAACTCGGCGTCACGGCGCTGCTTCATCTCGTCGCTTCTGGCGAACGATAGTCTGGTGAGGTAGTCAGCGTCTATGTCTCCGGTCACGTAACGGCCGTCGAACACGGAGCAGTCGAAACGCTCGATGGCGGGGTTGCCCTCGCGGGCACTTCCAACGAGGTCGTCTACGGCCTGGTACACCAGCATATCGGCGCCGATGACCCGGCCAACCTGCTCCTCGGTGCGGTTGTACGCCACGAACTCGTTGGGCGTCGGCATGTCGATGCCGTAGACGTTGGGATAGCGCACCGCCGGCGCCGCCGAGGCCATGTAGACCTTTCGCGCCCCCGCCTCCCGCGCGAGCTGGATGATCTGTTTGATGGTCGTACCGCGGACGATGGAGTCGTCCACCAGCAGCACGTTCTTGCCCCGGAACTCCAGTCCGATGACGTTCAGCTTCTGACGCACCGACTTTTTGCGCTGGCTCTGCCCCGGCATGATGAAAGTGCGGCCGATGTAACGGTTCTTGATGAAGCCTTCCCGGTACTTCACGTCGAGCTGATGCGCCAGCGGCAATGCCGCGGTGCGGCCCGTATCCGGAATGGGAATCACCACATCGATATCGTGCTGCGCGTTGGGAAAACGCTCCAGAATCCGGTGCGCCAGCGCCTCGCCCATGCGCAGACGGGATTTGTACACAGAGACGTTGTCCATGATCGAATCCGGACGCGCCAGGTACACCAGCTCGAACACACAGGGCGACAGCGAGGTCTCTGCTGCACAGACCCGCGTGTGCAGCTCACCCCGGTTGCTCACGAAAACGCACTCGCCCGGCGCCACGTCGCGGATCAGGTCGAATCCCAGGATGTCCAGCGCCACGCTCTCCGAAGCGATCATGTACTCGGTACCGTGCTCGCCTTCGCGTTTGCCGAACACCAGCGGTCGAATCCCATTGGGATCGCGGAAAGCGACGATGCCCACACCGATGATCATCGTCACAGCGGCGTACGCGCCGCGGCAGCGCTCGTGCACCCGCCCCACGGCGGCGAAGATGTCGTCGGGCGCCGGCTCGTGGGCGCGTTGTGCCTCGAGCTCGTGGGCGAACACGTTGAGCAACACCTCGGAATCGCTGTCGGTGTTCACGTGGCGGAGATCTTCCTGAAACAGCTCTGCCTGCAGGCTCTCGGAGTTGGTGAGATTGCCGTTGTGCGCCAGCGTGATGCCGTACGGGGAGTTCACGTACATGGGCTGCGCCTCGGCCGAGCTCGACGAGCCCGCGGTGGGATAGCGCACGTGGCCAATGCCGATGTTCCCGGCGAGGCGCTGCATGTGGCGCTCCTGGAAGACGTCGCGAACCAGCCCGTTGCCCTTGCGCAGCTGCAGCTTGTGACCGTCGGTGGTCACCATTCCGGCGGCATCCTGGCCCCGGTGCTGCAGCACGGTCAGCGCATCGTAGATCTGCTGATTGACCGGGTAGTTGCTGACGATGCCGACGATGCCGCACATATCATTCTCGCTCGAGTTGAAAGACCTGCTCCTGGACCCATACCACGAGATCCAGAACCTGCTGCTCGAAAGCGAGCAACTCGGGAATCAGCATCGACGACTGCCACCAGCCACCCGCCGCGGCGAACTGACGCAGCGCGATCAGCGCGACGATACACGCCAGGACGCCGCGCGCGCCGCCGAACAGAAACCCCAGAAATCGATCGGTACCGAATAGACCCGTACTCCTGACCAGCGTTCCCGCCAATCGCTGCAGCAGGGCCCCGGCAAGCAACGTGACGAGGAAGATGGCGATGAACGCCACCACCAGCCGTACCGACTGGTCATTGAGCTGCCCGGCGAGCTGCTGCGCCACCGGCGCTGCGAAATACACCGCGAGGATAAGTGCTGCAAGCCACGATGCAAGCGAAAGCACTTCCTTCATCAGACCGCGCATCAGCCCGATGAGCGCGGATACCAGCACGATGATCAGGATGAGGATGTCTGCCGTCGCCACTTCCCCCACCGCGTCAGTTGGAAAACGCCATGATCCGGGCACCGCTCCCGTATCGGCTCGAGAGCTCGTCGCGTAGTCGCTCGACCCGGTCGCGCTCGAGCAACGGCCCCACGGCGACGCGGCTCAACACCACCTCGCCGTTCTTCACGGTGGAGATGAACGCCTCGAAGCCGTCGTCCCGCAACCGGTCGCGCAGCGCCTCGGCGTTGCCCGCCTCGCGAAAGCTCGCCACCTGCACCGCCCACACGTCCGTGCCGCGTCCCGCCGCGGTCAGCACCGGCTCGCCGAATCGGGTGCCGGAACGGGTGAGAAAACCGTCCTCGTCGACTTGCTCGCGCAACTTCTCCACCCTCGAGAGCAGCTCCGCCCCTTCAGCGGCCTCGTCTCGAGCTCGCAGTGTCTCCGCTCCGGCGGCGATTTCGACGCCGGGCTCGGGTGGCTCCCGCAACGCCTCATCGGGGGCCATCTCCGGCAGCGCGCGCGCCGGCACCCCGGCGCCGTCGAACAACATGGGCAGACAAATCACGGCGATGGCCAGCAGAAACAGGCTGCCGGTCAGGCGATGGCGTGTGGGCTCTTTCAAATCCGCGGACCCATCGACTCACGAGGCACGGCGTCGAACGCGCCAGCGGTCAGCAGGTCGCGTACCTGCTCCACGACGTCGAACGAGCCGAATGCGAGCATAGCATCCCCGCGGTGACACCGCGAAAGCGCGCGCTCGAGCCCGTCCCCCGCATCGCCGGCGCTGCAGACCCGGCTCCGGCTTCCGAGAGCGCCGCAAACCCGCACCGCCAGGTCGCGCCCCGACTGCCCACGAGCGCCGCGGGTCGACACACAGATCCAGTCATCGGCCAGGGAAGCGAGCTCGGCCGCGACCGCTTCGGCATCCTTGTCTTCGAGCATGCCGAGCACGGCCACGAAGCGCTTCCCGGGGTGCCGCACCGACAGGAGCCGCCGCAGAAACCGTGCGGCGGCCGGATTGTGGGCCACGTCCAGCAACAACAGGCGCCGTTCCGGACCCAGATACCAGGTCTCGACCCGGCCGGGCAGGCCGGCTCCAGCCAGCGCAGCGGCAGCGCCTCCCCCATCCAGGGGCATGAGGTGCCCGGCCGCCTCGAGGGCCAGCGCACAGTTCTCCGCGGCCAGCCCGCCCCCGGGCAGGTTTTCGAAACGATATTCCCGCCCCCGGAACGCCCAGGTGTCGCCCTGCGTCACCACGCGGAAATCACGGCCCAGACGCGTCGTCCGGCACCCCAGCGCCGACGCCGCCGCCACCACCGAGTCGGTGACCTCGGCGCCCAGCACCACCCTTTGCCCGGGCCGGAACACACCGGCTTTCTCCCGGCCGATGCCCTCCAGGTCGTCCCCGAGCCAGGACTGATGGTCCAGTCCGATGCTGGTGACGACCGCCACGTCCGCGGCGACCAGATTGAAGGCGTCCAGGCGGCCGCCGAGCCCCACTTCGAGGATCGCCACGTCCACCGCCGCGCCACGGAAACAACACAGGGCCACCAGGGCGGAGAACTCGAAATAGGTCAGCGGCACCGATCCCCTGGCGGCCTCCACCGCCGCGAACGCATCGCACAGCGTGCGGTCGTCCAGCGTCCTTCCGGCGACACGCACGCGCTCGTTGAACCGGTGCACGTGGGGCGAGAGCGTGGTGCCCACCCGCAGGCCGTGGGCCGCGAGGACGGCCTCGAGGGCGATGCAGGTGGAGCCTTTTCCGTTGGTGCCCGCAACGATCACGGTGCGGGGCGCGCAGGCGTACGCCGGCGGCTCGAACCCCAGACGCCGGGCCACGGCACCGATGCGTTCCAGACCGAGGTCGATGCCGGCCGTGTGGACGCCCTCCACGTAACGAAGCCATTCCACCAGGCTCGCCGGCTCGCTCGACGTGGGCTTCACTGTGGCTCGTCCAGCGCTCGCCGGATTTCCAGGGCCTGGGCCTCGAGCTGCTCGGGGATGCGTTCCGGCGTCTCGGCAGCCGCGGCCATGGTGCGCACCAAGGCGCTGCCCACCACCGCCCCGTCGGCGCTGGCAGCCACTGTTCTCGCCGAGGCGCCGTCCTTGATGCCGAAGCCCACCATCACCGGCAACTCGGTGAGCCCCCGCAACCATTGCAGCTTCTCGCCCACCGCCGGGGCGTCCAGATGATCCGCGCCGGTGATGCCCTTGAGGGAGACGTAGTACACGAATCCGCCGGCGTGCCGCAGAATCATGCGGGCCCGCGACTCGGTGGTAGTGGGCGCCACCAGGTAGACCAGCCGAATGTCACGGCGGGCCAGCGCCTGCTGCAGCTCGGCCGCCTCCTCCGGCGGCAGGTTCACCATGATCAGGCCGTCCACACCGGCATCGGCCGCCGCGTCGGCGAAGCGCTCGCAGCCCATGGCGAGCACGGAGTTGAGGTAGCCCATGAGCACCACCGGGGTGGTGTCGTCGTCTTCGCGAAAGGCCGCCACCATCCCCAGACAGCCCCGCAGGGTCATGCCCTGGCGCAGCGCGCGCTCCGACGATGCCTGTATCGCCGGCCCCTCCGCCTCGGGGTCCGAGAACGGAACGCCGAGCTCGAGGACATTCGCGCCCCCGCGCACCAGAGCATGCAGGGCGGGGACCGTGACCGCCGGCTCGGGGTCGCCGGCGGTGATGAAAGTGACCAGCGCCTTGCGGCCCTGCTCGCGCAGCGCTCCCAGGCCCACGTCCAGCCGATTGCCGCGGGATTGCGTCATAGTTCCAGCCCGTCCAGCTCGGCCACGGTCATGATGTCCTTGTCGCCCCGACCGGACAGGTTCACCACCACCGCCTGCTCCGGCCCCAGCTCCCGGGCGTGCCTGGCCACCCACGCCAGCGCGTGGCTCGACTCCAGCGCCGGCAGAATACCTTCGCAGCGGTTGAGCTGGCGGAACGCATCGAGCGCCTCGGCGTCGGTGACGGAATGGTATTCCGCGCGTCCGAGATCCTTGAGGAACGCGTGCTCGGGCCCGACGCCGGGATAGTCGAGCC
This sequence comes from Pseudomonadota bacterium, assembly GCA_048621375.1. Taxonomy (GTDB): domain Bacteria; phylum Pseudomonadota; class Gammaproteobacteria; order Pseudomonadales; family Azotimanducaceae; genus UBA7803. Next base: position 11,812 of record JBMCWS010000004.1, read on the forward strand.
CCGCCGAGATCGAGTGGGTACCGATGATCTGCCCGTCGTCGTCCTCCATGAGGTACGTCCGGTTGCCGTGCAGGACCCCCACCCGCCCCGCGCAGAGCGGCGCCGCGTGCTGGCCGGTGTCGATCCCGAGACCACCGGCTTCCACCCCCACCAGACGCACGCCGGTATCGTCGATGAACGGGTGGAACATGCCGATGGCGTTGGAGCCGCCGCCCACGCACGCCACCAACACATCCGGCAGCCGCCCCAGCGTCTGCAGGCACTGGGCCCGGGTCTCCTGACCGATCACCGACTGGAAGTCCCGGACCATGGCCGGGAACGGATGCGGGCCGGCCACGGTGCCGATGATGTAGTGGGTATCGTCGACGTTGGTCACCCAGTCGCGCATGGCCTCGTTCATGGCGTCTTTCAACGTGCGCGAGCCGGAATCCACGGACGTCACTTCGGCGCCCAGCAAGCGCATGCGGTAGACGTTCAGGCTCTGCCGGCGCACGTCATCGGCGCCCATGTACACCCGGCACGCCAGGCCCAGCCGGGCGGCGATGGTGGCGGTGGCGACGCCGTGCTGCCCGGCGCCGGTCTCGGCAATGACCCGGGGCTTGCCCATGCGTTTCGCCAGCAGCGCCTGCCCGACGGTGTTGTTCACCTTGTGCGCGCCGGTGTGGTTGAGGTCTTCGCGTTTGAGATAGATCTGCGCTCCGCCCAGCTCGCGGGTCAGTCGTTCCGCCAGGTACAGCGGCGACGGCCGGCCCACGTAGTTCGCCAGGTCCCGGGCCAGCTCGGCCTGGAAGTCCGGATCCCGGCGCAGGGACTCGTAGAGGCTTTCCAGCTCTTCCAGGGCGTGCATGAGGGTTTCTGCCACGAAGCGGCCGCCATGCTCTCCGAAATGCCCTGCGATGGGCTGCTCGTATCTGTTAGCTCCCTGCACGCTTCACCTCTGCCACGAATGCCTGAATTCTGCCCCGGTCTTTCTCGCCCTTGCAGGCGCCTTCCACGCCGCCGCTCACGTCCACGCCCCAGGGCCGAAGCCGCTGCACGGCACCGGCCACGTTCTCCGGCGTGAGTCCACCGGCCAGGACCAACGGCAGCGTGGAGGACGCGGGCCACAGCCCCCAGTCGAAAGTGACGCCCGAGCCCCCCGGAACACCCTCGACGAACGTGTCGAGAAGGAGACAACAGGCATCGTGGTAGTCCGTTTCCAGAGCCGGCAACCGCAGCGGCGCGCGCACCTTGACGGTCTTGACGTACGGCAGCCCGAAGCTGCGGCAGAACGAGGCCGGCTCCCCGCCGTGGAACTGCAGCGCGTCGAGCTCCACGGCGTCGAGTACCCGCTGCACCGCCTCCCTGTCCGGATCCATGAACAGCCCCACCCGGCGCACCTGCCCGCGAACGCGCGCCGCGATCTCGTGCGCGCGCTCGACGCACACCGCACGCGGCGTGCCGGGAACGAACACCAGGCCGAGCGCGTCGGCACCGGCGTTCACGACGGCATCCGCGTCGGCATTGCGGGTGATACCGCAGATCTTGATCCAGGTCGTCATGACGTCGCAGGCGGCGAAGCGGGGTAGTCTACCGGACCCTCAGAACCGCTCCAAGCCTCCCACCGCGCGCAGCAGCGCCGGCGTCCGGCCCCCGGGCAGGCCGTAGCCCGGATACGCCGCGTCCACCAGGTACAAGCCGTCCGGCGGGGCGGTTCTGCCGGCCAGGTCGCGGCGCCTTTGCTCGAGGATCTCTCCCAGCCACGCTTCCGTCACGTGCGCTTCGCCGACCCGCACCAGCGCGCCGGCGATGTTGCGCACCATGTGCAGAAGGAACGCATTGGCCGTCAGATCCAGAACCACCAGGGCGCCGACCCGCTGCACCGTGATCCGGTGAATGCATCGGTGTGCCGACAGGGACTGGCAACCCGCGGCACGGAAAGTGGTGAAATCATGCTCGCCGAGCAGCGCCTGCGCCGCCCGGTGCATTGCCGCCGCGTTCAGCTTCCCCGCCAGGGTCGCGCGGCCGCGCAGCAGGGGCGAAGGCGCCGCATCCTCGTAGAAAAGATACTGATAGCGGCGCGCCACCGCCGAGTAGCGGGGATGAAATTCCTCGGGCATTTCCCGCGCCCACACCACCTTCACCGCCGGCGGCGTGAGCGAGTTGGTCCCCCGCACCCATGCCGACAGGGGACGCTCCACGGGGGTGCGAAACCCCACCACCTGACCGGTGGCATGCACGCCCGCGTCGGTGCGGCCCGCGGCCGCCACCCGCACCGGCCGGGCGGCGATCTGCGACAGCGCGTCTTCCAGGGCGCCCTGCACCGAGGGCGCCGTCGCCTGCAGCTGAAAGCCGTGAAACGCGCTGCCGTCGTACTCGACCCCGAGTGCGAGATTCATGGCGGCGACGCGTCAGAGCTCCTCGAGCATCGCCTGTGCCCGTTGCTGCTGCTCGGCATTCCCCTCGGCGACCACTTCGTCCAGGATGTCCCGGGCCCCGTCCTGGTCGCCCATGTCGATGTAGGCCCGGGCCAGGTCGAGCTTCGTGCTGGCCGTGTCGCCCTCTTCCCCGATATCGAAGGCGTCGTCACCGAGCGCTTGCGAGTCGTCCAGATCGAAGTCCAGGTCCAGGTCGAGATCCAGGTCCAGATCATCCTCGCCGGCGCCCGCTGCCGCTGTCTCGCCGACCTCGTCCGGTGCCGGCGGCGCTTCGGCTGCTGGGGACTCGGCTACCGTCGCCTCGGACTCCGGCTCGATCTCCAGCTCCGTATTCAGCTGCGTCTCCAGCGCCGTGTCCGCGGCCGTTTCCAACCCGCCGGCGGCCGGCTCCGTGGCCTCCCCATTCCGCGCCGTATCCTCTTCGTCGAGGATCAAATCGTCGAGATCGAGCTCGAAGTCGCCATCGGCAGCGCCGCCGCCTTCGGGACCCGGCGCGAACGTCTCCGCAGCACCGTTGGCGGGTGCGTCCGTCGCCTCGAGGGCATCTTCCAGTCCGAGCGCCAGGTCGGTCGCGTCCCCGGATTGTTCCGGTCCCGGTTCCGTCCGATCGTCCAGGCCGAGCGCCAGCGTCGCATCGGTTTCGCCCCCGGTTTCCGGAACGTCCCGGCCCTCGGGTTGATCGTCGGCATCCGCGCCGTCGCCAAACTGCTGCGCCAGCTCTCGGGCCGCCAACAGCGCCTCCTCGTCGTCACAACGTTCGACGAGCTCCGCCAAGTGGCTGTCGAACCCGGCGCGATCCCGAGTCTCGGCATAGAGCTCGAGCAGCTTCAAGCGCACGTCGTTGCGGTCCGGCTCCTGCTCCAGCACCCCCAACAGCAGACTGATGGCGCGTGGATAGCGGCCATAGGCGATGTAGATGTCCGCCTCTCCGATCACGTCGGTGGTCTCGGACTCGCCGACGTCATCGACCTCGTCGGCGCCCGCGAGCACCTCCGGCTCACCGGTCGAAGCCGCCTCGGGCTCCTCCTCCGCCTCGGTGAACGTCGGAGAGATGCCGGGCGCGGCGCCCTGCTCGGGATCCAGCGGCGCCTCGGCCGCTGCGGCGTAATCCTCCGACTCCGTCACCCGCCTGCGCCGAACGGCCATCAGCCCGCCCGCCAGCACGAGTACCGCGGCGCCCGCTGCGCCACCCAGGACATAGGAGGATTCCCACCACGCCTTCGGCTCGGCCGCCTCACCGGACTGTGCCGGCGCCTGCGCCCGCAGCTGCTCCATCTCCTCGCGCAGGCGTTCCACCTCGCTCTGGAGCTCGGCGATCTGCTGGTCCTTCACCTCGAGCTGGCGATCCTTCACCGCGAGCTGATCGGCGGCGAGCGCCTGCTCACGCTCCAGGGTCTCGGCGAGCTCGTCGACCTCACGGGCGAGCCGGTCCTGCTCCTCGAGTGCGGCGTCGAGCTCGGCCTCCGGGACGTTGCCCCCGGTGACACCGTCCCCGGCACTGGCCACGATCTTCAACTCGCCACCGTCGCTGGCCGGCTCGGCCGTCGCGGGCTCGGATTCCGGGGTGGCGTCCATCGGGCTCTGCAGTTCCGGTTCGTCCGTGCCAGCCACTTGCTCGCTGCGCCGGGACGACGGTTCCTCTCCCCGCTGGAGCGCGCGCCAGTCCTCGGTCTGCAGCGCCACCTCCCTGCGGGCGTCGGCTCGGGAGACCTCCCGGGCCTCGGCCGCGGAGGGCAACTCCAGGCTGTAGCCGGCCTTGACGAGGTTCACGTTGCCGTGGAGAAAGGCGTCCGGATTGCGGCGCTGAATGGCGAGCATGTACTGATTGACGCTCACGTCCCCGGACGGGCGGGTGCGCTCGGCGATGCTCCACAGCGTGTCACTGCGGTCGGTCATCCGATACTCGCCCTCGACCACCCCGTCGTCGAGGGGCGACGGCTGTCCCGGGCCGCTCCCTTCGGGCATGGAGACCCGGGTACCCCGGTCGGCGGCCGCTTCACGGCTCACTTGTCCGGCGGACGTCTCGCTGGAGGGCGAGCGTTCGGGCGCATCCACCGATGGTGCGGAGGCCGGGCTGAACGTCGGCGGATCGAGCAGCAGCGTGTACTCCTTGAGCAGGCGCCCGTCCGGCCAGTGCACTTTCACCACGAAGTTCAGATAAGGCTCGGTGACGGGCTGACTGCTGCTGACATGGATGGCGCCCATCTCGTCGCCGGAGACGTCCACCTCGAAGTCGAGATCCGTGAGAAAATGAAGACGCTCCACCCCCACGCGCTCGAACTCCGCCGCCGAGGCCAGCGAGACCATCACTTCCGCCGCTTGCAGCCCCGGGTCACCGTGCAGCTCGATCTCGGCATCGAGTTTCTCGTTCAACGCCGAGTTCAGCTTGATGTCGCCCAGCCCCAAGGGCCACGCCGGCACCGCCGCGCTGGCGGACACCGCGACGACCAGCACCCTGGCGAGAGCCGGACCGCACGCGCGCGGACGCGGCCACGGACGACTGAGCAGGTACCTAACCATACGGGAGCCCCTTGATCGAAATGCTGTGCCGGTTCTTGCCTGTTGCCCGGTCTGTCGTTGCTTCGCCATCCTCTGCGCGGTCAGCCCATTCCGTGTGCCCGAGCGGACCTTACTGCAGACGCTCCGACAGAAAATTGCTGCAATTATCAATTATGGCAGAAGTTTCCGCCTACCGGCCCGGCGCCGCTTCGATGTGGGCTTTTGCCCACGCCATACCCCATCATAGCTTGTTCAGCAAAAGCTCCGCGATCTGCACGCTGTTGAGTGCCGCCCCTTTGCGCACGTTGTCCGCCACGACCCAGAGATCCAGGCCGCGCGGGTGCGAAATGTCCTCGCGGATGCGCCCCACGTACACGGGATCCGTCCCCGACCCTTCCGTGACCGCCGTCGGATAGCCTTCGTGGGCGAGGTCGTCGAGAACCTCCACCCCCGGCGCCCCGCGCAGCAGCTCCCGGGCTTCGTCCGCCGTGAGCTTGCGCTCGGTCTCCAGGTGCACCGCTTCCGAGTGCCCGTAGAAGACCGGCACCCGCACGCACGTGGGATTCACCTGAACGTCCCCTGATTCGAGGATCTTCTGGGTCTCCCACACCATCTTCATCTCTTCTTTGGAGTATCCGTTGTCCTGGAAGACGTCGATGTGGGGAATGGCGTTGAACGCGATCTGCTTGGGCATCTTCTCGATGCTGATTTCCTTGGCGTTGAGCAGATTCGCGGTCTGGCTAGCCAGCTCGCGCACCGCCCCGGCGCCGCCGCCGGAAACCGCCTGATACGTCGCGACGTTGATTCGCGTGATGCGGGCCGCATCATGCAGAGGCTTGAGCGCCACCACCATCTGAATGGTGGAACAGTTGGGATTGGCGACGATGTTGCGGTTCGTGTATTCGTCGAGCCGGTGGGCGTTGACCTCCGGGACGATGAGCGGAATGTCGGGCTCATAGCGATACTGTGAGGTATTGTCCACCACCACGCATCCGGCGGCGGCCGCTTTCGGCGCGAACTCCGCCGACAGGGCGCCACCCGCGGAGAACAGCCCGATCTGCACCTGCGAAAAGTCGAACTGATCGAGCCGTTCCACCCGCAGGGTCTGGCCACGGAACCGCACCTCCTTGCCTTCGGAGCGCTCACTGGCAAGCAGATACAACCGATCCACCGGAAACTCCCGCTCCTCCAGAATCTCGACCAGGGCTTCGCCCACGGCGCCGGTGGCGCCGGCGATGGCTACGTTGACTGGTTTCATGCGTCGTTCTCCAATGCTTCCAGAACCCTGTCGCCCATTTCCCGCGTGCCCACCAGGCGCGCGTCGGTGTCGGTGGAGGCACCGATGATGTCTCCCGTGCGGTAGCCCGCGTCGAGCACCGCGTTCACCGCTCGTTCCACCGCGTCGGCGGCGGCGGGCGCATCCAGGCTGTAGCGGAGCATCATGGCCACGGAGAGAATGGTGGCCAGCGGGTTCGCCTTGTCCTGCCCGGCGATGTCGGGCGCACTGCCGTGCACCGGCTCGTACATGCCCGTGCCGTCCGCGGCCAGGGATGCCGACGGCAACATGCCCAGCGAGCCGGTAAGCATGGCCGCCACGTCCGAGAGGATGTCGCCGAACATGTTGCCCGTGACGATGACGTCGAACTGCTTCGGCTCGCGGACCAGTTGCATGCCGGCATTGTCCACGTACATGTGGGACAGCTCCACCCGCGGATGATCCCCGGCCATGCGGGAGACCACCTCCCGCCAGAGCTGCGTCACCTCGAGCACATTGGCTTTGTCCACCGAGCACAACCGCCCGCCGCGTTTGTCCGCCAGATCGAAGGCGACCCGGGCGATGCGTTCGATCTCGCGCTCGCTGTAGACATAGGTGTTGTAGCCGCGGCGTTCACCATCCCGGGTCTCGATGCCCCGGGGCTCACCGAAGTAGATTCCGCCTGTGAGCTCGCGGACGATGAGAATGTCGAGATCCGCCACCAGCTCGCCCTTGAGCGAGGACGCCGCCGCCAGCGGTGCGAACAGCAACGCCGGACGCAGGTTGGCGAACAGATCCAGGCCCGACCGCAGCCCCAGCAGGCCACGCTCCGGACGCTCGAGCGTCGGCAACGCGTCCCACTTCGGTCCGCCTACGGCACCGAGCAGCACCGCCCGCGCCTGCCGCGCCTTGCTCAGGGTCTCCTCGGGCAGCGGGCTCCCGGTCGCGTCGATGGCCGCCCCTCCGACGAGCCCTTCCGTGAACCGTACCCGGACGTCGAATCGGGCCGCCGCCGCGCTCATGACCGAGCGCGCCACCGGCACCACCTCGGTGCCGATACCGTCACCCGGAAGAACAAGAATTTCTTTCTCTACAGCCACTTGATCGACTTTCCTCAGTCAGATTCACGAAAAAGCCAAGGGCGCTGCGCCCGATGCTCCACCTCGAACCGGCGAATGGCATCAGCGTGCGCCAGCGTCAGGCCGATGTCATCGAGACCTTCCACCAGCATCCGCTTGCGGTTCGAATCGATCTCGAAGCCGTGGGTACTGCCGTCGCTCGCCGTGAGCCGCTGCTGTGGCAGATCCACCGTCAGCGTGAGCCCCGCCTCGGACGTTGCCTGATCGAACAGACGCTCAACAACATCTTCTTCCAGAACAATTGGTAACAACCCATTTTTGAAGCAATTGCTAAAGAAAATGTCGGCGAAGCTCGGCGCGATCACGCAACGAAAACCGTACTCCTGCAAAGCCCACACCGCATGCTCACGGCTGGAACCGCAACCGAAGTTGCGGCCGGCGAGCAGCATCTGCGCGCCCTGGTACCGGGGCTGGTTCAGAACGAAATCGTGGTTCAAGCGCCGTTCGTTGGGCGTCACACCGATGTCGCCCTCGTCCTCGAAACGCCAGCCATCGAACAGATAGTCACCGAACCCGGTCCGGCGGATCGATTTCAGGTACTGCTTGGGGATGATCTGGTCGGTGTCCACGTTGGCCCGCTTCAGCGGTGCCACCAGACCGGTCACTACGGTAAACGGCGTCATAACTGCTCCCTCACGTCCACGAAGTGCCCGGCCACGGCAGCCGCGGCCGCCATGGCAGGGCTCACCAGGTGGGTACGCCCGCCATGGCCCTGGCGGCCCTCGAAATTGCGATTGGATGTGGAGGCGCAATGCTCCCCGGGCTGCAGCCGATCCGGGTTCATGGCCAGGCACATGGAACAACCGGGGGCCCGCCATTCGAACCCGGCCTCGACGAACACGTCGGCCAGCCCCTCGGCTTCCGCCTGCGCCTTCACCAGGCCGGAGCCCGGCACCACCAGAGCCTGCTTCACCGAGGCCGCCACCTTGCGCCCCTGCACTACCGCGGCCGCGGCCCGCAGGTCCTCGATGCGGGCATTGGTGCACGAGCCGATGAACACCCGGTCGAGACGAATGTCGGTGAGGGGCTGATCCGCCTGCAGCCCCATGTACTCGAGGGCTCTGCGCACCCCGTCGGCGGCGGCTGCATCGCTCATGGCGTCGGGGTTGGGCGTGGCGCCGGTGACCGGGGCAACCATTTCCGGAGAGGTGCCCCAGCTCACTTGCGGCGCGATGTCGTCGGCGCGGAGCTCGAGGCTGGCATCGAACACCGCGTCCGGATCCGACTGCAGGGTGCGCCAGTACGCCTCGGCCCGATCCCACAGCTCGCCCACCGGCGCGAACGGCCGCCCATGCACGTACTCCAGGGTGATGTCGTCCACGGCCACCATACCGGCGCGGGCGCCGGCCTCGATGGACATGTTGCACAGGGTCATGCGCCCTTCCATGGAGAGCGCCCGGATGGCCTCGCCCATGTACTCCAGCGTATGCCCGGTGGCCCCCGCGGTGCCCATGCGGGCGATGATGGCGAGGATGAGGTCCTTGGCGCCGACCCCGGGGCTGAGCCGGCCGTCCACCTGAACGCGATAGTTGCGCGCCTTGCTCTGCACCAGACACTGGGTGGCCAACACATGCTCCACGTCCGAGGTCCCGATGCCCTGGGCCAGAGCGCCGAAGGCGCCGTGGGTAGAGGTGTGGGAGTCACCGCAGACGATGGTCATGCCGGGGAGCGTCGCCCCCTGCTCCGGCCCCACCACGTGGACGATCCCCTGTCGGCGATCGCGGATATCGAATTCCTCGATGCCGTAGCGACGGCAGTTGCGATCGAGCGCCACCACCTGCTCCAGGGCAACGGGATCCTCGATGCTCTCGAGCCCCCGCTCCCGATGCGCCGTGGGGACGTTGTGGTCCGGGGTGGCCAGATTGGCTCCCACCCGCCAGGGCGCCCGCCCGGCGAGCTCGAGCCCCTCGAATGCCTGGGGCGATGTCACCTCGTGGAGAAGCTGCTGGTCGATGTAGAGCATGGTCTGGCCATCGTCGCGCTCGCCCACCACGTGATCGCCCCACACCTTGTCGTAGAGAGTTCGTCCTGACACTGCGTGGTCGTCCTCGCGCCTTGTTTGCTGAGGATCGCTATGCTAAAAGCGCGCCTTCAATAAAACAAATTCATTATTTTTATCCTCTCAATTCCATCTGAGAATTCATAAATGGGTATGAACGCCAACGACCTCCAGGCGTTTCTGGCGGTGGCCGACTGCGCCTCGTTCTCCCAGGCTGCCGAGCGGTTGCACCTGACCCAGCCCGCGGTGAGCAAGCGCGTCCAGGCGCTCGAGGCATCGCTGCGCTGCCGGCTGTTCGACCGGGTAGGCAAAAGCATCTACCTCACCGACGCCGGCAGGTTGCTTCGCCCCCGGGCCGAAGCCCTGCTTCGCGCCATGCGCGATACCGAGCGGGAGCTCGCCGACCTCGATCGCCGGGTGGCCGGCGAGCTCGGGCTCGCAACGTCGCACCACGTGGGGCTGCACCGCCTGGCGCCGGCGCTGCGGACGTTCACTCGGCGGTACCCAGACGTCGCGCTCGACATCCGCTTCGAGGACTCCGAAGAAGCCCATGACCTCGTGCGCCGGGCGGAAACGGAGATCGCGGTGGTGACGTTGAACCCGGACGGCGACCCTGAGCTCACGGACCGGGCACTGTGGGACGACCCGCTGCTGTTCGTCGCGTCGCAGGATCACGAGCTGAGCGCGGGGCGACACCTCACCCTGCGCGACCTGGCCGGGTTCCGCCCCGTGCTGCCGGGCCTCGGGACGTATACCGGCCGGATCGTCGCCAACGCATTCGCCGCCGAAGGTCTCGCCGTCCGCCCGAATCTGGCGACCAATTATCTCGAGACCATCGCCATGCTGGTGGGGATCGGACTCGGCTGGAGCGTGCTCCCGGCCAGCATGGTCAAGCCGCCACTCGCCGCGCTGGACGTCGCTGCTCCGTCGCTCCGGCGGACCCTCGGCTGCGTGACCCATCCCCGGCGCACGCTCTCCAACGCTGCCCGGGCATTCCAGGACGTGCTGTTGGGCTACGCCGACCCGGGCACCTGAGCCCGGTGACGCATGAGGTGGTCCATCAGCACCAGCGCCACCATGGCCTCGGCGATGGGCACGGCGCGGATCCCGACGCAGGGGTCGTGCCGGCCCTTGGTCACCACGTCCACTTCGTTGCCGCGGACATCCACCGAGCGCCCGGGCGTGGTGAGGCTCGAGGTTGGCTTCAAGGCGATGCGCACGCGCAGGTCCTGGCCACTGCTGATGCCGCCGAGAACCCCGCCCGCGTGGTTCGACTCGAAGCCCGACGCCGTCATCTCGTCGCGGTGCTCAGTGCCCCGCTGCTCGACCACGTCGAACCCGTCGCCAATGCCGACCCCTTTCACGGCGTTGATGCTCATGAGCGCCGAGGCGAGCTCGGCGTCGAGCTTCCCGAACACCGGCTCGCCGAGACCGGCCGGCATGCCCGTGGCAACCACGGCCACCTCGGCCCCCACCGAGTCGCCGTCCCGGCGCAGCCGGTCGATCAGCGCGCCGATCTCGTCCACGCGATCCGGATCCGGCGCGAAGAAAGGGTTCTCCTCCACCGCCGCCATGCTCCGGGGCTCCAGACGAATGTCGCCGACAGCGGCCAGATAGCCGCGAATCCGCAGGCCGCAATGCGCCTCGAGGTACTTGCGGGCGATCCCGGCCGCGGCAACGCGCATGGCGGTCTCCCGCGCCGACGCCCGGCCGCCACCGCGGTAGTCGCGGATGCCGTACTTCTTCTGATAGGTATAATCAGCATGAGAAGGACGATACAAGTCTTTGATATCGCTGTAGTCCTTGCTCTTCTGGTCGACATTCTCAATCACCAGGCCGATGGCGGTGCCGGTGGTGGCACCTTCGAAAACGCCGGAAAGGATGCGGACCCGGTCCGGCTCGTCACGCTGGGTGGTGTAGCGCGACTGACCCGGGCGGCGTCGGTCGAGGTCCCGCTGCAGGTCCGCCTCGGAGAGCGCGAGCCCCGGGGGACAGCCGTCCACCACGGCGCCGAGCGCCGGGCCGTGGCTCTCGCCGAAGGTGGTCACGCGGAAGAGTTGGCCGAAAGTGTTGCCCGCCATGAACGCGTCGCGTCGCCAAAGCGGCCAAGGATAACGTAATCTGGAACAACCGGCATTCGGTCGAAAAGTCTCAGTACTTAGTACTCAGTATTACGAAGACGCCTTCCGCATCATCCGGCCAGATGAATGCCACATCCGGCCATCGCCGGGTCAGGGCCGCCGCGCTATTGCCCACCTCACAGACGAACGTGCCGTCGGGCTCGAGGCGCTCCGGGAGCGCGTCGAGCATTCGCGCCACCACCTCGAGGCCGTCTTCGCCTCCGGCGAGCCCCGAGGCGGGCTCGTGACGATGCTCGAGCGGCAGGCCCGCCATGTCCGCCGCGTCCACGTAGGGCGGGTTGGACACGATGAGGTCCCAGCGCCCGGGGGGCAGGTCGTCGAACAGGTCCGACTGTCGGACCCGCACACGATCCTCGAGGCCGTGCAGGGCCACGTTGCGCCGGGCGAGCTCCAAGGCCGTCGCCTCGACGTCCACCAGGTCCACCCGGGCCTCGGGGAACACCGTGGCGGCGACGATGCCGATGCAGCCGTTGCCGCAGCACAGGTCGAGTATGGTGTCGGGTGCCCGGGTGATCCAGGGGGTCAGGCCATCGAGCAGCATGCCCCCCAAGGGCGAGCGCGGGATCACCACCCCGGGCTCGATGTAGAACTCGAGCCCGGCGAAACGCGTGCGGCCCAGCAGGTACGCCACCGGGACATGCTCGCGGATGCGTCGCCCCCCCAGCTCGGCGATCCGCGCCTCCTGCTCCGCGGAGAGCTCCTGCTCCAGCACGGCGCGGTCGTCGGGCAGGCCGGCGACCCCCAGCACCAGCACCACCGCCTCGTCCCAGGCATTGTCGGTGCCGTGGCCGAAAGTGAGGCCCGCCCGAGCGAAGCGTTCCGCCCAGCCTTCGATGACGGCGCCCACGCGCTGGCTCACCTAAACGCGCTCCCGCCACTGCCGGTGCGGCCGGGCAGCACCAGCTCGATCCGCGACGCCGGCGCGCCGGAGCGCGGCAGCAATGGCCCCGCCCCGAACGGATGCAGCGTGGGCTGCGCGGTATCCTCAACGGCCGTCAGAATCAGTCCGCTGCCCCGCTGTGCGCAGAGCCGCGACGCGGCGAGCAGGGCATCTACGTCCCGGCCTCCGCCCAGGTGGCAGACCAGATAGAGATCCTGCCCCGCGAAGGCTTCGAGCGCGCCGCCGGCCTCGGCGAGCGCCTCACGGGCCTCGGGACCGAACCCGCCGCCGGCATCCGGCGTTGCGGACGCCACCACCGCCCAGCCGCGCTCCGAGAGTCGCGCCGCCAGCAGGGTGCCGGCATCCTCCGCGGCAAGCGCCCCCGGGGGATCCAGAACCCGCAGGTGCGCGTAGACCCGCCGGTTGCCCCGCTCCACCACGTACAGGGTCACCAGGCGCTCCTCCCGGGCCAGAGCCTCGTAGTGCTGTTGCCGGTCCGGTCCGTAGAGGATCGCCTGCTCGAACACCTGATTCGCCCAGTCGTTGCTGCGCCCGCAATCCCGGCCCCGGCAGCGGAACAGCACGTCGTCGCCGAGCTCACGCCGATAGTGGCGCACCACGTCCGGCACGGACGTGCCCTCGGGCATTCGGTAGGTGACGGCTTCGAGTGCCGCCTCCACGTCAAGGGACTTGTCTATACGCAGCTCCCGACGAATCCGGTCGACCCGGCTCAATATTACCCGGCGTGGCCGGATCTCCTCGTCGCGCTCGTGTGCGACCACGGTCGAACGGGGGAAGGGCTCCACGCCGTAAAGATCGCTCTCCGCCGGCTCGCCGGCGGCCGCCGGCGCAGCAAGCAGCGCCGCGCAGAGAGCCGCCGCCCAGGGCCTCATCCGGGTCATCGCAACGGCGAGCCGGCGCTGCCCGGCTCCGGCCGTGCGAACTCGACGTCCAGCGGTTGTCCCCCGGTCATCAGCTCGTGCACCACCACCGCCAGGGATTCCCCGTCGAACAGCACCCGGTGCAATCCGGTGGCCAGGGGCATGTAGACATCGAGCTCCCGGGCACGCTCGTAGATCACGCGCAGGGTGTTCACGCCTTCCGCCAGCTTGCCGAGGCTCTCCTGCGCTTCCTCCAGCGTCTGCCCCTGGGCCAGGCGGAAGCCGAGCTGATAGTTGCGGCTGAGCGGCGAGGAGCAGGTCACCAGAAGGTCCCCGACCCCCGCCAGCCCGAGAAAGGTGAAAGGGTTCGCGCCCAGCGACACCGCGAAGCGGCTCATCTCCGCCAGACTGCGGGTCACCAGCATGGCGATGGTGTTGTTCCCGACTCCGAGCCCGCCCGCGAGTCCGCAGACGATGGCGTAGATGTTCTTCAACGCGCCCGCCAGCTCCACGCCGTACAAGTCGCCGTTCTCGTAGACTCGGAAGGTGTCGCTCTTGAGCACCTCGCGCACGGCGTCGCACACGCCCGGGTCCCGGCTCGCCACCACCGTGCCCGAATACTGCCGATCGGCGATCTCCTCGGCGAGATTCGGCCCGGAGAGGACGCCGATCCGCTCCCCCGGCACCAGCTCCTCGAGGATCTGGCTCATCAGCAGGAACCCGGCGCCGCCGGCATGGCGCTCGATGCCCTTGGTGGCGCTGACGATGACGTCGTCGGGATCGGTGAACCGCGCGAGCTGCTCGGAGACCCGACGAAACGAAGCGCTCGGCACCGTCATGAGGATCACCGAGCTGCGCTCGAGCGCCGTGGCCAGGTCCGCGGTCGGCACTACCCGGTCGTCGAGACGATGCCCGGGCAGGTAACGGCGATTCTCCCGATGGGTCACGCACTCCGCCACCTGGTGCTCGTCGCGCATCCACAGATACGTGGTGTAGCCATTGCTGGCTGCTATGTTGGCGATGGCGGTACCGAAGTTACCGCCACCGATGATGGCCACCTCCATGGGGCGCAATGCTACCCCCTACTCGGAGAGTAGCTCCAGCAACAATCGATTCATTCGGTCCACGTACCCCGGGGCGTCGGTCAACGGCGCACCGCCCGCCAGGCTCGCCTGATCGAACAGCACCAGCACCAGCTCGGCAAACCGCGCTTCGTCGGTCTCCTGGTCGAGCTTTCGAACCAGCGGATGGTCCGCGTTGTACTCGAACTGCGGCTTGCTCTCGGGCAGGGATTGGCCGGTGACTTCCATGATGCGGCGCATCTGCGGGCCGAGCGCATACTCCCCGAGGACAAGGCAGGCCGGCGACGACTTCAAGCGCTTGCTCGGGCGCACTTTCTCGACCCGGTCGCCGAGCACCCCGGCGATTCGCTCCGTGAGCGCATCGTCCTCCTGGTCGTCGGACGCGTCGTCCTCCTTGGCGGATTCTCCCGGAAGCTCGAGATCCGCACGGGTGACGTCCTGGAACGCCTTGCCCTGGTAGTCCGACAGGTTGGCCATCATCCATTCGTCGATCCGGCGATGCAGCAGCAGCACCTCGATGCCCCGCTCCTTGAACACCTCTAGATGGGGGCTGTTGGCCGCGGTCTCGTAGGAATCGGCAACCAGGTAGTAGATCTTGTCCTGGCCCTCGACCATGCGCTCCAGGTAGTCGTCCAGGCTCACCCGTTCGGTGGCGCCGGACTCGTCGGCCGCCCCCCGGGTGGACGAGAAGCGCAGCAGCTTGCAGAGGTTCTCGCGATTTCCGAAGTCTTCGCCGGTGCCCTCCTTGAGCACCTCGCCGAACTCGTTCCAGAAGGTCTGATAGTCGTCCGGCTGCTTCGACGCCAGATTCTCCAGCATGGATAGCACCCGCTTGGTCAACGCCGAGCGGATGGTGCTGACCCGCTCGTCCTGCTGCAGGATCTCCCGGGAGACGTTCAACGGCAGATCGCTGCTGTCCACCACGCCCTTGATGAAGCGCAGGTACAGGGGCAGGAACTGCTCCGCTTCGTCCATGATGAACACGCGCTGGATGTACAGCTTGAGCCCCCGGGGGGCGTCCCGGTTCCACAGATCGAACGGCGCGCGCTTGGGCACGTAGAGCAGGCTCGTGTACTCGAGCTTACCCTCGACCTTGTTGTGGCTCCAGGTGAGCGGATCTTCGAAGTCGTGGGAAACGTGCTTGTAGAACTCCTTGTACTCGTCGTCGGCGATCTCGGTGCGCGGCCGCGTCCACAGCGCCTTGGCCGAATTGACCGTTTCCATCCCGGAGCTGGAGGCGTCGTCCGACTCGTCACCCGCATCCTCCTTCGGCATACGCACCGGCACGCCGATGTGGTCGGAATAGCGGCGGACGATGTGGCGGAGCCGGAACCCGTCCGCGAACTCCCGGGCGCTTTCTGCGAGGTGCAACGTTACCCGGGTCCCCCGTGCGGCATCCGGCGCGTCTTCCACGGTGAAGCTGTCTTCACCCCGGGAGACCCACCGGGTGCCCTCGTCGGTGCCCGCCTTGCGGGTCACCACCTCCACCTCCTCGGCCACCATGAAGGCGCTGTAGAAGCCGACCCCGAACTGTCCGATCAACGCGGCATCCTTCTTCTGATCGCCCGTGAGCTGGGACAGGAACTCAGCGGTCCCCGAACGGGCGATGGTGCCGAGGTTGTCGATGACCTCCTGACGCGTCATACCGATCCCGTTGTCGGTCAGCGTGATCGTGCCCGCCTCGCTGTCGTACTCGAGCGTGACTGCGTACTCCGGGTCATCGGCGACGAGCTCCGGCTCCTCGATGGCCCGGAAGCGCAGCTTGTCGATCGCGTCCGACGCGTTGGAGATGAGCTCCCGCAGAAAAATCTCTCTGTTGGAATACAGAGAGTGAATCATCAGCTTGAGCAGTTGCTTGGCTTCGGTCTGGAAACCGAACGTGCCGGTAGAGTCCTGAGCGGATTGTGCTTGATTCGCCATCGTTGTCCTCAATTGTCGCTGTCCGCACTCCGCCGGCCGCCGTCCGGAGGGAGAGCCGGCAGCCTGCGCGGCTGACGGTGGTTCCTGCCGACGGCGGACAGCGGACCGCTGAGAGCCGTTATTGGGTCGATTGCGGCGAATTCAACGCCAGCCGGTGACGTCCGCGAGGGCATCGCCGATCTCGGCGAGACTTTCGACGGTGCGCACGCCGGCAGCTTCCAGGGCGGCGAACTTCTCCGTCGCCGTGCCCTTGCCACCGGCGATGATGGCGCCGGCGTGCCCCATGCGCTTGCCGGGCGGCGCGGTGACACCGGCGATGTATCCCACCACCGGCTTGGTGACGTTGCTCTTGATGAACTCGGCGGCTTCCTCCTCGGCCGTGCCGCCGATCTCGCCTACCATGACGATGGCCTCCGTGGCCGGATCGTTCTGCAGCAACTCGAGGATGTCGATGAAGTGGCTGCCCGGGATGGGGTCGCCACCGATACCGACGCAGGTGCTCTGGCCGAAACCCCGGTCCGTAGTCTGCTTCACCGCCTCGTAGGTGAGGGTGCCGGAGCGCGAGACGATGCCCACTTTGCCCGGCAGGTGGATCTCACCCGGCATGATGCCGATCTTGCACTCGCCCGGCGTGATGACGCCCGGGCAGTTGGGCCCCACCAGACGGACGTCGGTGGCGTCCAGCGCCGCCTTCACCTCGAGCATGTCGAGGGTGGGGATGCCTTCGGTGATGCACACCACCAACTCGATCCCGGCGTCTGCGGCCTCGAGGATGGAATCCTTGCAGAACGGCGCGGGTACGTAGATTACGGAGG
Organism: Pseudomonadota bacterium; assembly: GCA_048621375.1. Classification (GTDB taxonomy): domain Bacteria; phylum Pseudomonadota; class Gammaproteobacteria; order Pseudomonadales; family Azotimanducaceae; genus UBA7803. The sequence goes on from JBMCWS010000004.1 coordinate 28,840, forward strand.
CGGTGGCGCCGGTGGCGTCGACCGCGTTCTTCACGGTGTCGAACACGGGCAGGCCCAGATGCTCGGTGCCCCCCTTGCCCGGGGTGACCCCGCCGACCAGCCGGGTGCCGTACGCGAGCGCCTGCTCGCTGTGCAGCGTTCCCTGGGACCCGGTGAAACCCTGACAGATGACCTTGGTGTTCTTGTCGACGAGAATGCTCATGCTCTACCCCCTGCTACATCGCCACCGGCGGCCTCGACGGCCCGCGCCGCGGCATCGGAGAGACTCTTGGCGGCGATGATGTTCAAACCGCTTTCCGCCAGGCGCTGCCGCCCCTGATCTGCGTTGTTGCCTTCGAAGCGCACTACCACGGGGACCTCGACCCCCACTTCTTCCACCGCGCCGATGATGCCCTCGGCGATGGTGGCGCAGCTCACGATGCCGCCGAAGATGTTGATGAGCACGGCTTTGACGTTGCTGTCGGAGAGGATGATCTTGAACGCCTCCGACACCGTTTCCTTGGTGGCGCCACCGCCGACGTCGAGAAAGTTCGCGGGATTGCCGCCGCTGGTTTTCACCAGGTCCATGGTGCCCATGGCGAGACCGGCGCCGTTGACCATGCAGCCGATGTTGCCGTCCAGGGCCACGTAGTTGAGGTTGTGGGCAGCGGCCTGGGCCTCACGCTCGTCCTCCTGGCTGGGGTCGTGCATCTCGGCAACGCGCTTCTGCCGGTACAACGCGTTGTTGTCGATGTTGACCTTGGCGTCCAGGCAGTGGATGTCACCGGCGGTGGTGACCACCAGCGGGTTGATCTCCATGAGAGAGCAGTCCAGATCTTCGAACAGCTTCGCCAGCCCCATGAACAGGTTGGTGAACTGCTTGATCTGCGCGCCTTCGAGCCCCAGGTCGAACGCGAGCTGGCGCCCCTGATACGGCTGCGGCCCCACGTACGGGTTGATGATCGCCCGCAGGATCTTCTCGGGCGTTTCCTCGGCGACCTTCTCGTTCTCCACGCCGCCCTCGGTGGAGGCCATGAACACCACCCGGCGGGTCCCGCGGTCCACCACAGCCCCGAGATACAGTTCGCTGGCGATGTCGGTGCAGCTTTCGACGAAGATCTTGCTCACCGGCTGACCGTTCTCGTCGGTCTGGAACGTGACCAGGTTCTTGCCGATCCACTTCTCCGCGAACTCGCGGATCTCGTCGGTGCTGTCCGCCAGCTTGACGCCGCCGGCCTTGCCGCGGCCGCCCGCGTGGACCTGCGCCTTCACCACCCAGCGATCACCGCCGATTTTCTTTGCCGCATCCACCGCTTCGTCCGCGGTGTCCACGGCGTACCCCTCGGAGACCGGCAGGCCGTACTCCCTGAACAGGCTCTTGGCCTGGTACTCGTGTAAGTTCATGGACTTCCCGTGTTGTCTTGATTACCGAATTCACGTCTGCGGCGCCCGGGCCGAGCGCCACACCGCTCCTAGGAACGCTTTTTTCTGTTGACCATGTGTATGGCATGTCCGGCCACACCGAGCGCTGCTTCGTGCACCGCCTCGGAGAGGGTCGGATGAGCGAACATGGTGAGCCCGAGATCCTCGGCGCTGGCATCGAACTCCATGGCGATCACCGCCTGAGCGATGAGCTCCGACGCCTGCGGACCCAGGATGTGCACCCCGAGGATGCGGTCCGTCTCCGCGTCGGCGAGGATCTTGACGAGCCCCTCCGCGTCGTTGGCCGCCAGAGCGCGCCCGTTGGCCGCGAACGGAAAGGTGCCGACATTATAGGCGTCGCCGCTGGCTTTCAACTGCTGCTCGGTCTGGCCCACCCAGGCGACCTCGGGATGGGTGTAGATCACCGACGGCACCGTCTCGTAGTTCACCAGAGGCTTCTGCCCGGCGATCCGCTCCGCCACCATGATGCCCTCTTCCATGCCCTTGTGAGCCAGCATGGGGCCGCGGACCACGTCGCCCACGGCGTACACGTTCGGGGCGTCGGTGGCACAGAGGTCGTTCACGTAGAGGAACCCTCGCTCGTCGAGGTTGACCCCGGCGTCGGGTGACAACAACCCCTCGGTGTACGGCCGGCGCCCCACCGCGACGATGAGCCGGTCCACTTCGAGCGCGTGCTCCCCGTCCTTGTCCTGGTACGCCACCGTCACCGACTTGCCTTTGACCTCGGCCTTGGTGACCCGGCAGCCGAGGCGCACGTCGAGCCCGGACTTGCGAAAAGTCCGCAAGCTGTCCTTGGACAGACGGTCATCCGCCATGGGCAGGAACTCGTCCAGCGCCTCCAGCAGAACGACCTCGGAGCCCAGCCGCCGCCACACGCTGCCGAGTTCCAGTCCGATGATCCCGGCGCCGATCACCCCGAGCCGCTCGGGCACGGCGTCCAACTCCAGCGCGCCCTTGGAATCGACGATCCGGTCGCCGTCCACCGGCGCCGGACCGATGGTAGACGGCACCGACCCGGCCGCCAGGATCACGTGTTCCGCCTGTAGCACGGCGGGCTCGCCGTCGTGGGGCGTGTACTCGACCTTGCGCGCGGGCAACAGCTTGCCGGTGCCGGCGAGCCAGGTCACGCCATTGCCCTTGAAGAGCTGCTCGACGCCACCGGTGAGCTGGTTCACCACCTGGTCCTTCTTCGCCATCATGGCGGCGACGTCGATGGACAGCTTTCCGGTCTTGATACCGAAATCGCCGAAATGCTGCCCAGCCTCCTCGAACTTGTGCGAGGCATCGAGCAACGCCTTGGAGGGAATGCAGCCCCAGTTCAGGCAAGTCCCGCCGAGCACCGGCTCGCCCTGATTCGTCACCGACTTGTCGATGCACGCAGTGCTCATGCCGAGCTGGGCGCTGCGAATGGCTGCGTGGTAGCCCGCCGGGCCCCCTCCGATCACCACCACGTCGTATTTGTCACTCATATCATAGCTCCAACAGGATTCTGGCGGGGTCTTCGAGCATTTCCTTAATGGTCACAAGGTAGCGCACAGCCTCCTGACCGTCGATCAGCCGATGATCGTAGGAGAGGGCCAAGTACATCATCGGCCGCACGACGATCTCACCTTCCACTACCACCGCGCGGTCCTCGATCTTGTGCATCCCGAGAATCGCCGTCTGTGGCGGATTGAGGATGGGCGTGGACAGCAAGGAGCCGAAGATTCCGCCATTGGAGATTGTGAACGTCCCCCCGCTCATGTCGTCGATGCCCAGCTTGCCCTCCCGCGCCCGGGCCCCATAGTCGTTGATCTGATCCTCGATCTGGGCGAGGCTGAGCGCGTCCGCGTCGCGGATCACCGGCACCACCAGGCCGCGTTCGGTGCTGACCGCCACGCCGATGTCATAGTAGCCGTGGTAGACGATGTCGTCCCCGTCGATGGAGGCGTTCACCGCCGGGAAACGCTTCAACGCCTCTACGGACGCGCGCACGAAGAACGACATGAAGCCCAGCCGAGTGCCGTTGTGCCGCTTCTGAAACGCCTCCTGGTGACGCTTGCGAAGCGCCATCACCGATGACATGTCCACCTCATTGAACGTGGTGAGCATGGCCGCGGTCTGCTGTGCTTCCACCAGCCGGCGCGCGATGCTGGCGCGCAGGCGGGTCATGGGCACCCGGCGCTCCACGCGTTCTCCCGGTTGCTCCGACTGCCGGGCGTCCGTCGGCTCGGGTTGCGGTGCGGGTTGCGCCCGCGCCTCCGGGGCACGGTCACCGTCGGCTGCCGCGCGCGCCACGTCCTCCTTGGTGACCCGGCCGGAACGGCCCGATCCGGTCACCCGGCGCAGGTCGACGCCCCGCTCCTCCGCGAGCTTCTTCGCTGCAGGGCTGGCACTTGGTGCTTCATCGCGATGCTCGCTGGTGGCATCGGAAGGTGCCACGGCCCCGGCCGGTGCGGCGTCCGCCTTCTGCTCCGCCGGCGCGGCGCCGCTGTCGGCGCCCGCCTGGCCGGGCTCGAATCGGCCCACCACCTCTTCGCTCTGCACCGTCTCGCCCTCGCCGACGACGATTTCCACCAGCGCGCCATCCTCGGGCGCCACCACTTCCAGAACGACCTTGTCGGTCTCGATCTCCACCAGCACTTCGTCCCGCCGGGCGTTCTCGCCCGGCGCCTTCAACCAGGTGGAGACCGTGCCCTCGCTGATGGACTCGGGAAAGGACGGGGCCTTGATTTCGGTGGTCATGTATCAGGTCCTTTTCTTCTGTATCAGCCCGTACGCCGATGCCACCGGCGGCGCGCCGCCGGCGCGTACCGGGAGCTGCGCCCCTCAGCCGAACAACGCTTCTTCGACCAGCCGCTTCTGCCGCTGAATGTGCATACCGGGGTGTCCACCCGCAGGCGCAGCAAACGGCTCGCGGCCAGCGTAGCTCAGGTACAGGGAATCGTCGTGGCGAAGGATCACTCGCCGCATGTGATGCTGACTGGAGTACCAGGCGCCCTGGTTCATCGGCTCCTCCTGACACCAGATCACTTCCTTGAGCGCCCGATACGGCGCGATGATCCGCGCGAGCTCGGCCTCCGGAAACGGATAGAGCTGCTCCAGCCGGATGATGGCAACGTTGCCGGCCCCGGCCTCGCGCCGCCGTTCCAGAAGGTCGTAGTAGACCTTACCGCTGCAGAGCACCAGCCGATCCACTGCAGCCGGGTCCAGGTCGTCCTGCTCGCCGATCACTTCCTGAAACCGCCCGTCGCAGAGATCCTCCAGGGAGGACACCGCCAGCTTGTGACGCAGCAGGCTCTTCGGCGTCAATGCTACCAACGGCTTGCGCGCCGGCCGGACGACCTGGCGCCGCAGCATGTGGAAGACCTGGGCCGGGGTGGTCGGCACGCAGACCTGCATGTTGTGCTGAGCGCACAGTTGCAGAAAGCGTTCCAGCCGTGCGGACGAGTGCTCAGGCCCCGCGCCTTCGTAGCCGTGGGGCAACAGCATCGTCAGCCCGCACAGCCGCTTCCACTTGGTCTCCCCGCTAGAGATGAACTGATCGATGACCACCTGCGCCCCGTTGGCGAAATCTCCGAACTGGGCTTCCCAGACCACCAGCGCCTTGGGTGTGGTCGTGGCGTAACCGTACTCGAAAGCCAGCACCCCGGCCTCGGAGAGCAGGGAGTCGTAGATGTCGAAATTCACGTCCTCGCGCAGATGGTTCAGCGGGATCCAGCGGCGCCCGGTCTTCTGGTTGTAGAGCGTGGCGTGACGATGGGAGAAGGTGCCCACCCCGGAATCCTGCCCGGTCAGACGCACCTCGTAACCTTCGTGCACCAGAGTCGCGTACGCCATGACCTCGGCGTACCCCCAGTTGATGGGCAGCGCGCCTGCCGTCATCCGATGGCGATCCTCCATGATCTTCTGCACCTGGCGCTGCAGCACGAAGCCTTCCGGCAACGCCTCGAGACGATGCGCCAGATCCTGCACCACCGGCAACGGCACCCGCGTGTCCGCCGGCTCCGTCACGTCCTTGTTCAGATAGGGCGTCCAGTCCACGAATAGCCGGGTGTCTGGCTCGCGGGCGATGGAACGGGCGACGTGGCCGCCGTCCTCGAGGACCTTGCGATAGTCGTCCGTCATCCGATCCGCCTCGTCGCGGTCGATCACCCCTTGTTCCACCAGGGCGTCCACGTAGAGCGCGCGGGTGGACGGATGGGATCGGATCTTCTGATACATCAGCGGCTGAGTCTTCATCGGCTCTTCCGCTTCGTTGTGGCCACGACGGCGATAGCAGATGAGGTCGATGACCACGTCCTTGCGGAACTCCATCCGGTAGTCGACGGCGAGCTGGGTGACGAACAGGACCGCCTCCGGATCGTCCGCGTTCACGTGGAAGATCGGCGCCTGCACCATCTTGGCCACCTCGGTGCAGTACTCGGTGGAGCGGGCATCCTCCTGACGGTGGGTGGTGAAACCGATCTGGTTGTTGATGATCACGTGGATGCTGCCCCCGGTCTTGAAACCGCGGGTCTGGGACATCTGAAACGTCTCCATCACCACGCCCTGACCGGCGAACGCCGCATCGCCGTGGACCACGACCGGCACGACCAGATCGCCCTCGTAGTCGCGGCGGCGATCCTGGCGCGCCCGCACCGAGCCTTCCACCACCGGCCCCACGATCTCCAGATGCGACGGGTTGAAGGCCAGGGCAAGATGCATCTCCCCGCCCGGCGTCAGGATATTGGTCGAGAAACCCTGATGATACTTGACGTCGCCGGTGCCTTCGTCGGTCACCCCGTCGGGCAACTTGCCATCGAACTCGTCGAACAGGTCCCAGGGGTCCTTGCCGAGGATGTTCACCAGCACGTTAAGTCGCCCCCGATGCGCCATGCCGATCACCGCCTCGATCACGCCGTGGGAGCCGAGGCGCTGCAGCGCCTCGTGGAGCATGGGGATGAAGCTTTCCGCGCCTTCCAGCCCGAAACGCTTGGTGCCGGGATAACGGCTGTGCAGATACTTCTCGAGCCCGTCTGCGGCCGTCAGCCGTTCGAGCACGGTGCGCTTCTGCTCCGGCGTGTAGCTCGGGCGCCCCCGCGCGGACTCGAGGCGCCGCTGCACCCAGAGCTGCTCACCGGCGTCGACGATGTGCATGTACTCCGAGCCGATGGAGCCGCAGTACGTTCGCTCCAGGGCATCCACGAGATCGCGCAGTTTGGCGGTGCCCTCACCGTACTGGAACGTCCCGGTGTGAAACGTCTCGTCGAGATCCGCCGGCGAAAGATGATGATAAGCGAGATCCAGAATGGGCGTCTGCGGCCGCTCCATCATGGCCAACGGGTCGATGTTCGCTTTCTTGTGCCCGCGGTGGCGATACGCGTGGATGAGATCCTGCACGCGCATCTGCTTGAGCTCGTGGGCGTTCTCCACGAGCGTGCTCTCACGTTCCGGTCGCGCCTTCCACCGGTTGCGTCCGAGGCGCTCGAATTGCGCAATGACGGCGCTGTGGGGCACGTCCCCTTTCACCGCCCCGCCGACCCTCGGCAGCTTCTCGAAATAGTCGCGCCACTCGGCGGGCACTTCGTTGGGGTCGTCGAGATAGGCCTCGTAGAGCGCTTCCACGTAGGCGAGATTGTTGCCGGCGAGATGCGAGCTGCGGCGCATTCGCTCCATGAAGGATTCAGCCATGATGGATCCCAAGCGTTACGTCCACGAATTCGAGTCGCATCGCGCGGACCCTCCGCGCCTCACCGCCGGCGGTCACGCACTCTGCTGCAGCAGCATGGTCCGGATCTTGCCGATGGCGCGGGTCGGGTTCAGCCCTTTGGGGCAGACGGCCACGCAATTCATGATGCCACGGCAGCGGAACACGCTGAAAGGATCGTCGAGCTCGGCGAGGCGTTCCGCGGTGGCGGTGTCCCGGCTATCGGCGAGGAAGCGGTAGGCCTGGAGCAAGCCGGCGGGGCCGATGAACTTGTCCGGGTTCCACCAGAACGACGGGCACGAGGTTGAGCAACAGGCGCACAGGATGCATTCGTACAGCCCGTCGAGCTCGGCGCGGTCCTCGGGGCTCTGCAACCGCTCCTGCGCCGGCGGGGGCTCGTCGTTGATGAGGTACGGGTTGACCTTCTCGTAGGCCTTGTAGAACTGGCCCATGTCGACGATGAGGTCGCGGATCACCGGCAGCCCCGGCAGCGGCCGCAGCACCAGCTTGCCCTTTCTGGCCACCTCCGAGACCGGGGTCATGCACGCCAGGCCGTTCCTGCCGTTCATGTTGATCCCGTCCGACCCGCAGACGCCCTCGCGGCAGGACCGCCGATACGAGAGCGACGGATCCTCAGCCTTCAGCATCTCGAGCACGTCCAGCACCATCAGGTCCTTGCCTTCGGGCAGGTCGATGGTCATGTCCCGCATCTGCGGAACTTCGTCGATGTCGGGGTTGTAACGATAAACGCTTACCTGCATGCATGGGCTCCCAATTCGCTACCCGCCGTCGGGCTGAAAGCTGATCGCTGACAGCTGCTATTCAATACTTCCGTTCCTGGGGCTGGAACGCGTCCATGGTCTTCGGTGCGAAGTTCACCTGACGCTTTTTCACCGTCTTGGTGGTCGGGTCGTAAAGCGAATGGCACAGCCAGTTCTCGTCGTCGCGCTCCTGGTAGTCTTCCCGGGCATGCGCCCCGCGGCTCTCCGTCCGGGTTTCCGCGGCGATGGCCGTGCACTCCGCAACCTCCATGAGGTTGTCGAGCTCGAGCGCCTCCATGCGGGCGGTGTTGAACACGTCGCTCTTGTCCGCCAGATGGGCATGGCCGATCCGCTCCCGCAGGTCCCGCAGCTTGCCGATGCCTTCCTGCATGTTGCGCTCGGTGCGGAACACGCCGAAGCTCGTCTGCATCACCTGCTGCAGCTCCCGCTTCAGCTCCGCCACCGATTCCCCGCCGGTGGATTCGTTCCAGCGGTTGAGCCGGCTCATGGCGTGCTCTATGTCCGAATCCGACGGCTCGCGGAAGCTGACCCCCTGGCGCACCACCTCCTCGATGTGCTGCCCGGCGGCACGGCCGAACACCACCAAGTCGAGCAGGCTGTTGCCCCCCAGCCGATTGGCGCCGTGCACGGACACGCACGCCGCCTCGCCGGCGGCGTAGAGCCCCGGCACCACGGTATCGTTCCCTTCGGCATCCTGGGTCAGGGCCTGACCGTGCACGCCGGTGGGAATCCCGCCCATCATGTAGTGGCACGTGGGCACCACGGGGATCGGTTCTTTCACCGGGTCCACGTGGGCGAAGGTGCGCGACAGCTCCAGAATGCCCGGCAGACGGCTGTTCAGCACGTCCTCGCCGAGGTGGTCGAGCTTGAGGAGCACGTGGTCGCCATCGGGCCCCACACCACGCCCTTCGAGAATCTCGAGAATCATCGACCGGGCCACCACGTCGCGGCCCGCGAGATCCTTGGCCGTAGGCGCGTATCGCTCCATGAAGCGCTCGCCGTCCTTGTTGATCAGGTAGCCGCCCTCGCCCCGGCAGCCTTCGGTCACCAGCACGCCGGCGCCGTGTATGCCGGTGGGGTGGAACTGCCACATCTCCATGTCCTGCAACGGGAACCCCGCGCGCAGCGCCATTCCCGCACCGTCCCCGGTGCACATGTGGGCATTGGTGGTGCTGGCGTAGATGCGCCCCGACCCGCCGGTGGCCAGCACCGTGGCCTTGGATTCCACGAACACGGTCTCGCCGCTCTCGATGTCGATGGCCACCAGCCCGACGACGACACCGTCCTGGTTCTTCACCAGATCGACCGCGAACCACTCGTTCAGAAACGTGGTGTTCGCGCGCAGGTTGGCCTGATACAGGGTGTGCAGCAGGGTATGGCCGGTGCGGTCCGCCGCCGCGCAGGTGCGCGCCGCCTGCCCGCCCTTGCCGAAGTTCTTGGACTGGCCGCCGAAGGGCCGCTGATAAATGCGCCCGGATTCCGTGCGCGAGAACGGCAACCCCATGTGCTCGAGCTCGAAGACGGCCTGGGGCCCTTCGCTGCACATGTACTCGATGGCCTCCTGATCGCCGATGTAGTCCGACCCCTTGACGGTGTCGTACATGTGCCAGCGCCAGTCGTCATCCGGGTCCTCGCTGGCGATCGCGCAGGTAATGCCCCCTTGCGCGGACACGGTATGCGAGCGGGTGGGAAAGACTTTGCTGATCACCGCCGTGTTGAGCCCGGACTGCGCGAGCTGCAGCGCTGCCCGCATGCCCGCGCCGCCGCCGCCGACGATCACGCCGTCGAATTCCATTTTTCTGATTTTCGCCATGCTCGAAAGACTCCGAAATCGAGGGTCAAGCCGGCCCCACCGGGGACCGGCGACACAGTGTGGTCACAGGCTCCAGAACATCGTCAGCCCCCAGGCGACGTAGATGAACACCACCGCCATGCACACGAGCTGGTAGGCGATCCGCCATGAAGTGGCCCGGGCGCCGAAGTAGTGGGGTCGGATGTAGTCGGTGCCCACCGTCCACATCCCGATCCAGGCGTGAGCCGCCACGGACAGAACCGCGAGCGTGCTGAACAGCTTCATTGCGAAAGTGCCGAAATGGCCCACCATGGCCTCGTGGGAGAGCTCCGGCGTGACCAGGAAGAAGCCCAGCACCCAGACCGTGTACAGGGCCAGCACGACCGCGGTGACCCGCTGAACGAAGAAATCCGCCACCCCGCTCCGGGTGAGGCTCGTGACGGTGGTGACGGTGCTTACCATAACCATACTCCTGCCAGAATCGTCGCCAGGGCCGTCAGCACGAACACTGCAATGGCGCTGCGCCGGCCGGCCTCCAGTGTGTCCCAGTGGTGGAAATCCATCACCAGATGCTTGATGCCGGCGAACAGATGAAACGCGAGAGCCGCCAGAACCGCCAGCGTCACCGCCTGCGCAGCCGCACCATCCAGGATCGCCGCAGCGCGCTCGAATCCGGCCGGGGAATCCAGCGCCAGGCCGAGCAGCCACAGCAGGTAGGCGGTGGCCGCGAACAGCGCGACTCCGGTGATCCGATGCGTAATGGAGGCGATGGCCGCCAAGGGCCAGGCGAACTGGGTCAGCGATAGATACACGGGTCGTTCGGTCTTCATAGTCCCTTAATCCGGCTATCGAATTGATTGAGATACAGCGGGGAGGATTCGCGGACCTACCGGGCGCGACACACATGTTCCCGGGCGGCACATTGTAGTCGGCCCGCGGATCAAAGCCAAGAATACGTACTTTCGGCGACCGCCGGGGGCGCCCGGGCAAGCTCCAATTGACAACCCGTACGGCCGCCAATAGGCTCGCTTGCTCCACAAGAGCAGCCACCGCGCGAACGTACCGGACCGGCCGGTTCATGCCGCGGGCGATGGATCATAATACCCAGCAATAGCCTTTACGGGAGGACGCATGGCCGACCAGGGGGGCAAGAAAGCCCAACTTTCCATTGACGGTAAAACCGTCGATCTACCGGTACTGAACGGCACCCTGGGCCCCGAAGTCATCGACGTGGGCAAGCTCACCAGCGAAGGCTATTTCACCTACGACCCCGGCTTCGTCTCCACGGCTTCCTGCGAGTCCGGCATCACCTACATCGACGGCAATGAAGGCGTGCTGCTGCACCGCGGCTACCCCATCGACCAGCTCGCGGAGCAGTCGGACTACCTGGAGCTGTGCTATCTGCTGCTCAACGGCGAGCTGCCCGACGCCGAGCAGAAGCACGCGTTCGTCTCCACGATCAAGCACCACACCATGGTCCACGAGCAGCTCGTGGACCTGTTCCAGGGCTTTCGCCGGGATGCCCACCCCATGGCCATCATGTGCGGCGTCACCGGCGCGCTGTCGGCCTTCTATCACGATTCCATGGACATCGCCGACGAGGCCCAGCGGCGCATCACCGCGCACCGGCTCATCGCCAAAATGCCCACCCTCGCGGCCATGAGCTACAAGTACGCGCTGGGCCAGCCGTTCATGTATCCGCGCAACGATCTCGGCTATGCCGAGAACTTCCTGCACATGATGTTCGGTACGCCCTGCGAGGAATATCAGGTGAGCCCGGTCATCGCGCGCGCCATGGACCGGATCTTCCTGCTCCACGCCGACCACGAGCAGAACGCCTCGACCTCGACGGTGCGCCTGGCCGGTTCCACCGGGGCCAACCCCTATGCCTGCATCGCTGCCGGCATCGCCGCGCTCTGGGGCCCCGCCCACGGCGGCGCCAACGAGGCCGTGCTGGACATGCTCCACGAGATCGGCGACGAGAAGAACATCGACAAGTACGTCAAGAAGGCCAAGGACAAGGACGATCCTTTCCGCATCATGGGCTTCGGCCACCGGGTCTACAAGAACTACGACCCGCGCGCCAAGGTGATGCAGGAAACCTGCCGCGAGGTGCTCGAGGAACTGGGCACTGAAGACGATCCCATCCTGCAGATCGCCCAGCGCCTGGAGAAGATCGCGCTGGAAGACGACTACTTCGTGGAGAAGAAGCTCTACCCGAACGTCGATTTCTACTCCGGGATCATTCTCAAGGCCATCGGCATCCCCACCGACATGTTCACGGTGATTTTCGCCACCGGGCGGACCCCGGGCTGGATCGCCCATTGGAACGAGATGATCAGCGGCGCCTACCGGATCGGCCGGCCGCGCCAGCTCTACACCGGCCCTCGCCAGCGGGATTTCGTGCCCGTCGACGAGCGCTGAGCGGGCCACGCGTGATGAGCGGCGGTGCGCCCCCGCTCATCACCCCCGGCAGCCCATCAGCCGATGACCGCGTCGCGGCTGAAGCCGTGGGCGCGCAATAGATCGCGAAGCTCCTTCAGCGCATCCACCTGAATCTGCCGCACCCGCTCCCGGGTCAGACCGATCTGCCGGCCCACCTCCTCGAGGGTGTAGACGTCGTGCCCGCGCAGGCCGAAGCGGCGTACCACCACGTCATGCGACTTCCCGGGCAGCTGATCCAGCCACTCGCCGATGTGCTCGGAGAGTTGCTCGCTTTGCAGCAGCTCCCACGGGTCGGCGTTGCCCAGGTCCTCGAAGGTGTCCCACTGCCCCCGCTCCGGCTCCAGCACGGAGATCTCGGTGCAGCTCACGTTGTCGGCCAGTTGAAGCAGCTCGCGAACCCGCGCCACGGGCTTTCCGGACAACGCGGCGATCTCTTCGGCCGTGGGCTCACTGTCCAGCTTCTGGCCCAGCTCGCGCTGGGCCCTCAGCAGCGTGTTCAGCTCCTTGGCGATGTGAATCGGCAGACGGATGGTTTTCACCTGGTTCATCAGTCCGCGTTCCACCGCCTGACGAATCCACCAGGTCGCGTAAGTGGAAAAACGGAATCCTTTCTCCGGGTCGAATTTCTCCACCGCGCGAATCAGCCCGAGATTCCCCTCCTCGATCAGATCGAGCAGCGGCAGGCCGCGGTGCAGGTACCGGCGCGCGATCTTCACCACGAGGCGCAGATTGGCCTCGATCATGTGGGCGCGGGCCGCCCCGTCCCCTTTTTGTACCCGGCGCGCCAGCGCCCGCTCCTGCTCCGCAGTCAGCAGCTCCGCCCGGCCGATCTCTGACAGGTACATGTCGGTGGCGTCGCCGATCTCCCGTGTCCGGCCGGCGCGCGCCGGCCCCGCCGGCACCTCGTCCGCCTCTCCACCGGCGTCGGCGTCCGCGTCCACCTGAAACCAGGCCTCGAGCTCGTCACGGTCCTGAATCTCCTCGATGTACGTGCTCATCCCTCTACCCCTCGCATCGTTGCTTCTCGGTTCTCGCTCAGGCCGCACTCGCGCAGCACCGCGTCGCTCGAGAACGGCTTCTCGAGCAGCACCTGCGCCCCGGCGGCCAGAATCTCTTGCTCGACTTCGTCGGTGTGATAGCCGGTCATCGCCACGACCCGCACGTTGCGCGTCTCCGGGTCCTGCTTGAGGCTGCGGCAGACGTCGATACCGTCGATCCCGGGCATCATGATGTCGAGCAGGACCACGTCCGGCTTGTGCGCCTGAACCTGCCGCCCGGCCTCGAAGCCGTCGTACGCGGACCGGATCTCGAGCCCCGGGACCCGGGCGCTGAACAGCGCCACCAGGTAATCGTTGAGCTGGCGGTCGTCATCGACGATGAGCAGGCGACGCGCCGGTTCCGGGCTGCGGAGCCCGCGCTCCCGGGCGAACGCTTCGATGACCTCACGCCGGAACCGGCGGTGGCCGCCGGCCGTGGTCCTCGCCTCGAGCAACCCCTTCTGCGCCCATTGACGAATGGTGACCGGCGAAACCATCAACTCGCGGGCCGCCTGGGTCGGGGTGAGATAATCCTTCTCGCTCACGTTCAGCCTTCGTATCGATTAAAGTGGTTTAATCGCTTTAAGCGACTTCATGGTTGGCACCATAATCGTTTTAATCGATTTGTGCTAATACAAATTTGTTCTAAGGGCTCGCGTTGTTAATTCTGATGAGCGCTTGCCGGGGCGTATCTGGCTGGCCGGCGGCGCAGCCGTTAGACTGCGCCCCGAGCCGTCTGTCCACGCCGCTTCGAGTACGCTTCATGTCCGCGACCCAGTACGTCACTCTCGAAGGCCGATTCCGCATGATGGAGGGCGAGCTGACCCGCCCGACGCTGGCTTACGAGACCTGGGGCGAGCTCGCCGCGGCCCGTGACAACGCCGTGCTCGTATTCACCGGCCTCTCCCCCTCCGCCCATGCCGCATCGTCCCCGAGAGACCGGCGCACCGGTTGGTGGGAGGACATGATCGGCCCCGGCAAACCCATCGACACGAACCGCTACTTCGTGGTCTGCGTGAACTCCCTGGGTAGCTGCTTCGGCTCCACGGGCCCGGCGTCGGTGAACCCGGACACGGGACGCCGCTACCGGCTCGAGTTTCCGGTTCTGCACGTGGAAGACATCGCCAACGGCGGCGCGGTTGTGCTCGACCATCTCGGTATCGAGCGGCTGCACACGGTGCTCGGCGCTTCCATGGGCGGCATGACCGCCCTGGCGTTCGCGCTGCTGCACCCGGGGCGGGCGCGTGCGCTGGTCACCATCTCGTCGGCCGCCCGCAGCCTGCCCTTCTCGATCGCCGTGCGCTCACTGCAGCGGGAGATCATCCGCAAGGATCCCACCTGGCTCGAGGGCAACTATCCCGACGACACCGAGCCGGTAACGGGGATGCGCCTGGCGCGCAAGCTGGGCATGATCTCGTATCGCTCCGCCGACGAATGGGCCGAGCGATTCGGCCGCGAACGCGCCACCGACCGGGGCGACAACGGCGAGGCGTTCGGTATCGACTTCGAGGTGGAAGCCTACCTCGAGGCCAACGCGCGCAAGTTCGTCGGCACGTTCGACGCCAACTGCTATTTGTACCTGTCGCGGGCCATGGATCTGTTCGACCTAGCGGACCACGGCGGATCCCTGGACGAGGCCTTCGCCCGCGTAACCGTGGAACGGGCCCTGGTGCTCGGCGTGGAATCGGATTTCCTGTTTCCCATCGAGCAACAGGAGGAGCTGGCCACCGGGCTCAACGAGCACGTCGACGAGGTCATCTTTCACCGCCTGCCGTCGATCCAGGGCCACGATTCCTTCCTCGTGGACATGGACCGGTTCCGTCCCGTGATTGCCCGGTTCTTTCAGAGCTGATCCGCAGCCGCCAGGCGGGTCCGGATCATCGATTCCAGAGTCTCGGCATCGGCGTATCCGCCGAGGAGCAGGCTCCGCGCGCCATCGCGTTCCACCACCACGTTGGGCAGCCCGCTGGTTCCGTGAGCGCGCGCGTCGGCGACATCGGCGCGCAGCGCCGCGGCCACCTCCGGGTCGTCGAGACCTTCCGCCACGGCGCCGGCGGGAATACCGAGCTCGTCTGCCGCGCGGCACAACAGATCGCGGTCGTTGGTGTTCCGACCCTGCTCGAAGAACAGCTGCTGCAGTCGGTGCAGATAGCCGAAGGGCGGCCGGCCGAGGGCACGGCGCGCCGCCGCCACCGCCAGGCAGGGCACGGTGCTGTTGTAGACGAACCCTTCCGGCACCGCATAGCAGAAGCGTTGGCCGGTGGTGGCTTCTACCTCGCGCCAGATGTGGCGAAGCAGCTGCCGGCCGTACTGCCCCACGGGAAGCGTACTGCTGGTATTGACGCCCCCCAGGACGATATCCAGCTCCACCTCGCCAGCCAGACGGGCGCCGACCGCCTCTACCGCCGGGCTCATGCCCCAGCACCAGGAGCACAGCGGGTCCGTCACCACCAGGACTTTCACGATGCCACCACCTGCCAGGGACCGGTAGTGACCTCGCCGATCATCGCTGCCCCGGCGTAGCCCGCCGCCCTGAGCGCCTCCACGCACCCCTCGGCCTCGGCCCGGGGGATGCCCGCCAGCATGCCGCCGGAGGTCTGAGGATCCGCCAGCAGCCGAACCCGGGGATCGGCGGCGGTCACACCCACCAGCTCGAAATCCGCGAGCGCCAGCTCGTTGTTCACCTGCAGCGAGCTGACCACGTCCACGGTCACCAACTCCCGGGCGCCCGGCAGCGCGGGTACGCCATCCAGCAGAAGCCGTCCGCCGCAGCCGGATGCCCGCAGCATCTCGCCGAGGTGTCCGGCGAGACCGAACCCGGTGACGTCGGTGAGACCCCGGACGCCGTGGTGGCGCAGGACCTCCACGGCCGCTGCATTGGAACTGTCCATGGCGGCGGTGGCCGCTGCCAGCCAATCGGAGCGCGCGCGCCTGCGCATGTGTCCCGCGAGCACGGCGCCGGTACCCAGGGGCTTGGTCAGCACCAGGGCATCGCCGGCCGCGAGGCCACCCTTGAGCAGGGCTGCGTCCGGATCGGCGCCGGTAATGGAGAGCGCCAGCCCGAGCTCGGCGCCTTCGGCGGAATGCCCGCCCACCAGCGGCACCCCGTGCCCGTTGAGCACTTCCACGGCCCCGGCCAGCAACTGATACAACTCTTCGCTCATCATCGCTTCGCTCATGAGCGGGACGGTGGCGAAGGCCAGCGCGGCCACCCCGCGCCCGCCCATGGCGAGCACGTCGTTCAAGGCGTGATGCGCGGTGATTCGCCCGAACAGGTAGGCATCCTCCACCAGGCTGCGGAACCCGTCCACGGTCATCACCAGATCGCCCCGATCGACCTGAATCACCGCCGCATCGTCGCCGATTCCGAGCTTCACCCGATTGCGTTGCTCCAGCGGCCCCTGGTCCGGAAGCCGTGACAGCACCTGCCGCAGCGGATCCGCGCCCAGCTTGGCGCCACAGCCGCCGCACCGCATCAACGCGGGGGTGTCCGCTTGCAGCGCCCGTGGCCCCTCCACACGCGGAGCCGGCATCTCCGGCAGCGCCTTGAAGCGGCGCATGAAGCGCCGGTCGATCCGATCCTTCCAATGCCAGACCCAGCGCCCCTGCGCCGACCAGGCGCCGCGAGCCGCCACCGCGCGCCCGTCGCCGGTCCCGATGAGGGTCAAGAACCGCCTCTGCGCGCGGTAGCGCCGCATCTTGCCGCCGAGTATGGTCCGGCGCAGATTGGCCGCCAGCACCGGCCCCTCGCGCACCGCAAACACGCCCGCCTTTGGCCGCGGCTGCCCAGCCAGCGCCGCCACGTCCCCGGCCGCGAACACGTCCGGGTGCGATACCGAACGCAGGGTCGCATCCACCCGCACGAACCCGG
Organism: Pseudomonadota bacterium; assembly: GCA_048621375.1. GTDB lineage: Bacteria > Pseudomonadota > Gammaproteobacteria > Pseudomonadales > Azotimanducaceae > UBA7803. The sequence continues at coordinate 45,857 of JBMCWS010000004.1, forward strand.
CGTCATCCCGGGCCAGCCCGGAGCGGGTCAGCCACCCCGGCGCGGCCACGCCGGTGACCCACAGCAGATGGCGGGCGGAAACCGTGCGGCCGTCGGCGGCGGTCACGCGATACTGCGCACCCTGGGCAGCGGTGCCGGCAACGCGAAAGCCTTCCTCCACCACCACGCCGGCGTTCAGCAGGGCCTGTCGCAGGGTACGGGCGGCGCGCCAGTGCAGACCGGGCAGCAGCACGTCCGTCAGCAGGATCACGGCCGCGCCGGCGGGCAGCCGCCGGCGCATGGCCAGCGCCAGCTCCACACCGCCGGCACCGCCGCCCACCAGCGCCACCCGGTCGCCGGAGCGGGCGGATGCCAGAATCCGCCGCCACTGCGGCAGAAAACGACCGATGGGTTTCACCGGGATGCCAGCGCTGTCGACGCATTCCGGCGCGGCGCCGGTATTGATGGACAGCACGTCGTAGGTCAGGGTGGGATGCGACGCGAGAGCCACCCGGCGATTCTCCGGGTCGACGCCCACGACCTCGTCGGGTATGAGGCGGGCGCCGGCGAACGCCGCCAGCGGCGCCAGGTCCACGTGCACGTCGTCCCACTCGTAGAAACCGGCCACGTGGCCGGGAAGCATCCCCGAATACGGCGTGAAAGGCTCGCGGCTGATCACCGTGACCCGGGCCTGACGCAAGGGCCGCATGCCAAGCGCCCGCAGCACCTGCACGTGACTGTGCCCGCCGCCCAGGAGCACGATCTCCCGGACCGGCACCGCAGACTCGCCCCGGATGTTAATCGTCTGCGTCCAGATCCAGATCCAGATAATCCAGATCCCGGCTCAGGCGCTTCGCTTCCATGCGTTCTTCGATGGCGCGCCGGATCGCCAGGGCACGGGCGTTGGAGTCCCGGTGGCTCAATGCTTCGTCGACGACTTTGAGGTCTTCGTCACCATCCTCGAGTTCCTCGACTTCTTCCTCGCCCAGGTCTTCGGCGTACTCCTCTTCGAGTTCCTCATCGTCCTCATCCGTCGACTCGATGTTCTCCTCGCCCTCGATCTCTGGCATGTCCTCGTCGTCGCGACCGCTCATGGGTAGTGGAAAGCCTCGCCGAAGACTGTAGGGCGCTTTTTAGGCTTGGCGAGACCGGAGTGTCAAGGCAGCCGGTTGCGCTTTGTGGAAGTCACGCCTGTTGCGAAACGTGCGTGATCGACGGGGTATTCCGCAATTGCGCGCAGCGCGTGAGCTGTCGCGAGTTGTTCGCTAATCCCGGGGAACCACCCCGCCGACGAGGTTGGCTCGCACCGCGGCCTCGTACAGGCGCGGCGGCTCGAGTGCGCGATCGCGCTCACGACGCCGTGCGACGAAGTCGCTCTCGGGAGTTCGGTCGTTCAGCATCCGATTGTGCTGCTTCTGATCGGACACGGTGGCGTAGAACCGGTGGTCGCGGCCGCCGGGCGCGTAATCGTGACCAACCAGCACCCGGGTACAGTCCGGCAGCCCGTGGAGCGAGCGCACGGAGCGGTAGAGCATCGCGGCGTCGCCTCCCGGAAAGTCACAACGGGCCGTACCGTAGTCCGGCATCAGCAGCAGGTCGCCGACGAAGGCGAACCGGTCGAAGACGTAGGTGACGCAGCCCGGCGTGTGGCCGGGGGTCGCCATCACGCGGCCGCAGGCATGCCCGAGGCAGAGCCGTTCGCCATCCTCGAGCAGCCGATCGAACTGACGCCCGTCCGTGGGAACGTCGAGACCGAAGGCCGCGGCCAGGCGGTCCTGCACGTCGCGAACCCCCGCCCCGATGGCCGTTTGCGCGCAGACGAATTGCTGCTTCAAGTACCGGGCCGCGGTCAAGTGATCGGCGTGAACGTGGGTCTCGAGGAGCCACTCCACACGCAACCCGTTGGCGGTTACGAACTCGATGATCCGGTCGGCGCTGCGCGTGCTCACCTGCTCCGTTTCGGGATCATAGTCGAGAACCGGGTCCACCACCGCCGAGCAGCCCGTGGCCGGATTGACCAGCACGTAACTGAAGGTGCTCGTGGCGGAATCGAAGAAGGGATGTACCATCAAATCCATGGCGCCAAGAATAAGCGACTATGCAGGAAAATTAATCCCAATTTAACCCCTTCTTGCGCACGCAAGGGTCATTTCATCAACACGGACCCCAGATAACGGCAGCCGGGCGCCGCTACCGTGCGGTCGCCTTCAGCGCCTCACCGAGGATGCCGACCATGGTCGCGATCTCAGCGCGCTCCATGACGAAGGCTGGCCCGAGCTGCACGGTGTCGCCGCCATAGCGGACATACAGGCCGCGTTCCCAGCAGGCCATCGCCACCTCGTAGGGTCGCCGGGCCGGCTCGCCGGGATGAGGCTCGAGGCTGAGGGCGCCGGCGAAGCCAAGGTTGCGGATGTCGAGCACGTGGGGATGATCCGCCAGGGCGTGCAGGCAATCCTCGAAGTAGGCGGCCTTGTCGGCCACCTGCCGATCGAGACCGTCCGCCTCGAACACGTCCAGCGCCGCCAGCGCGGCCGCGCACGCCAGCGGATGCCCTGAATAGGTATAACCGTGGGGGAACTCCACGAGATACTCGGGCCCCCCCTGCGCCATGAACGTCCGGTAGATCCGGTCACTGGCCACCACCGCACCCATCGGTGCCGCCCCGTTGGTGAGTTGCTTGGCGAAGTTGGCGATGTCGGGAACCACGCCGAAGTAGTCCGCGCCGGTGGGTGCGCCACAACGCCCGAATCCGGTGATGACTTCGTCGAAGATCAACAGAATCTCGTGGCGGTCGCAGATCTCACGCAGTCGCTCGAGGTAACCCCGCGGCGGCGGAATCACCCCCGCGGAGCCCGCGAACGGCTCCACCATGACGGCGGCAATGGTGGAAGCGTCGTGCAATGCCACCAGTTCCTCGAGCTCATCCGCGAGGTGCGCGCCGTGGTCGGGCTGGCCACGGCTGAAACGGTTCTCCGGCAACAGCGTATGGCGGAGATGGTCCGCCTCCAGATCACCGCCGAACCACTTGCGGTTGCCGCTGATACCGCCGACGGCCGTGCCGCCGAAGTTCACCCCGTGGTACCCCTTGGCGCGGCCCACGAGGCGCGTCTTGCCCGGGCGGCCCCGCTGCCACCAATAGGCGCGGGCGATTTTCAGGGCGGTATCCGCGGCCTCGGAACCGGAGTTGACGAAGAACACCTTGTCCAGCCCCGGCGGCATGAAGCCGGCGATGCGGCGAGCCAGCTCGAATGCCGCGGGATGCCCGAACTGGAAGGCGGGCGCATAGTCGAGCACCCGGGCCTGGGCGGCCATGGCATCGGCGATCTCGGGCCGGTTGTGGCCGGCGCCGCAACACCACAACCCCGACAACCCGTCCAGGATCCGGCGCCCGTCCGGGGTGGTGTAGTAGACCCCGTCCGCGGACGCGATAAGCCGCGGATTGTCCTTGAACTCGCGATTGCCGGTGAACGGCATCCAGTAGTTTTCGAGATCCACCACTCGACCTCCTGCGTCCGCCGCGGCCGGTCCCGCTTGACGACGGGCAGCCCGCCGAACATTGTACGGCACAGTCATCGGGGGGCAGAAAGCGGCCATCGCATCCCCCCCGCCCGGGAAACGTGACGAGGGGGAGGATTCGAGGTTGGCCCAGCAGAGCGCGCCTGGCTTGTTCAGCGAGGCCACACGCCGCTACGCCCTGAGCGTGCTGGTGGTGGTCTACACCTTCAACTTCATCGACCGGCAGATCCTTTCCATTCTGCTGGAACCCATCAGGGTCGATCTGGGTCTCTCGGACACCCAGCTCGGGCTGCTGACGGGCTTCGCCTTCGCGGCATTCTACGCCACCCTCGGCATCCCCATCGCCCGCTACGCGGACCGCAGCAACCGGCGCAACCTGATCGCGCTGGCCCTGACCATCTGGAGCGGCATGACCGCCGTATCCGGCCTCGCCCAGAACTTCTGGCATCTGTTGCTGGCACGCATCGGGGTGGGTGTCGGTGAAGCGGGCTGCAGCCCGCCGGCGCATTCCATGATCGCCGACTACTACCCGGCCGAACGCCGATCCACCGCTCTGGGCATTTACTCACTGGGCATTCCGGTGGGAATTCTGTTCGGCTTCATCGCCGGCGGATGGATCAACGAATTCTTCGGCTGGCGCATGGCGTTTCTGGTGGTGGGCCTTCCGGGCCTGTTGCTCGCCCTGGTGGTCCGCCTGACCCTCCGGGAGCCGGACCGCGGCATGTCGGAGGGGCGCGTGGTCAGCAGCGACCAGCCGGGCATGATGGAGACGTTCTCATACCTCTGGCAGAAGCGGTCATTCCGGCATCTGGCGCTGGGCGGGGCTCTGACCGCCTTCGTCGGCTACGGCGTGGTGACCTGGATTCCGGCGTTTCTCATTCGTTCCCACGGCATGCAGACCGGCGAGGTCGGTACTTGGCTCGGGATCATCCTGGGCATACCCGGCGGAATCGGCATCGCGCTGGGCGGCTACCTGGCTGACCGCTTCGGAGCGAAGGATACCCGCTGGTTCCTGTGGGTGGTGTCCGTGGCCCTGCTCGCCGGGATGCCCTTCGCCATTGGCGTCTATCTCGCACCCGGCCCGTACTGGGCTTTGCTGCTGCTCGTGCTGCCGGTGGCGCTGGGCAACTTCTATCAGGCCAGCACCTTCGCCCAGACCCAAGGCCTGGTCACGCTACGAATGCGGTCGGTGGCCGCCGCCGTGCTGTTGTTCATCCTCAACATCATCGGCCTGGGCCTCGGGCCGCAGGTCACCGGCGTGCTCAGCGACGCGCTCCGGCCGCAATTCGGCGACGAATCGCTCCGCTGGAGCCTGCTGATCTGCTCGCTGATCAACGCCTGGGCCGCCTTCCACTACTACCTCGCCGGCAAGTATCTGAAAGCGGATCTCGAGCGCACCGTTCTCGACGAACAAGCGCGCTCGGCGGCGTGAGGCTCACCGGCGCGCGAGTTTCAGAAACGCCACGGGCAGAGGCGACTCGCCAGTGATGGCGAGGTCGGCGAGGACTTCGCCGACCACCGAGGAGAACTTGAACCCGTGCCCGCTGAATCCGCACGCGATCACGACGTTGGGGTGGCGCGGATGCACGTCGATCACGAAATGCGTGTCGTCGGAGAGCGTGTAGGTGCACACGTGGGCGCCGCCCAGAGGGCCCGCAAGCCCGGGGAGGAACGGCGTCACCGCGTCGAGCAGCGCCTCGAACTCCCGCAGGTCCGCAGGCCGTCGCGGCGCCTCGGGATCCGCCACCTCTCCCGGCGCGTGGTGTGCCAGCTTCACGCCCGGCCGGGAGGCCATCCCCGCCGGCAGGTCGGGAATGCCGTAGAACAGGCCGGGACGATCCGGCCGCTGCACGACCCAGCAGGGGCTGCGCCCGTATCCGAAGGGGGTGGCGTAAGGCGGCCGGACCCAGAACATCGGCTGCCGGGTGACCCGCAGCTCGAGCCCGGGACAGTCCACGAGATCCCCACTCCAGCTTCCCGCCGCCAGCACCAGCCCCCCCGCCTGATGGTGCCCGCGATCCGTGATCACGCGAACGCCCCGGCCGTCGGCCTGCCAGTCCAGCACGCGCTCACCCGCGGCCACCCGGGCCCCGCGGCTGCGGGCGCGGGCGACCTGAGCCGCCACGGCGCGTTCGCTCAGCAGAAATCCCGCCTCTGGCTCGTACAGCGCAACATACCCGGGCGGACAGTGGAACTGCGGGAATTCCCGGGCGAGCGACGCCGGGCCGATCTCTTCCAGAGCGATGCCGTGGGTCGACGCCGAGCGCAGGGAACCGGCGATCAGCTCGCCGTCGGGATACCCGAGGTAGACCGTGCCCGTGCCGTGCAACAGTGACTCCCCGGTGTCCGTTTCCAGCGCCCGCCAGTTGGCGTACGCGCGCTCGAGCAATGGCACGTAGTCCGGATGCTCGAAGTACGCCTTGCGAATCAGGCGCGTATCGCCACCGCTCGAGCCGAGCGCGTGGGGATTCTCGAAGCGCTCGATCCCGAGGACCGACACGCCCCGCCCTGCGAGGTGGTCGATAGCAGCGGCCCCCATCGCCCCGAGCCCCACGACGATGACGTCGGCGTTGGCCATACGCCAACGTGCCTCGCGACACCGGCCGGGTCAACCGGGCCGGCTTGCGGTGTCAAGCCACTCCCGTATGCTTCGGGCCATGCCCGGATCCGGCCCCACCTGGAGTACCCGCTTCACCTTCGTCCTCGCCGCCATCGGCGCCTCCGTTGGCCTGGGCAACATCTGGAAGTTCCCGTACGTGGCGGGCACCAACGGGGGCGCGGCATTCGTCGGGGTCTACCTGGGCTGCGTGGCCGCCATTGCCATTCCCATACTGATCGCCGAGCTGATGCTCGGACGCCACGGGCGCGGCAGCCCGCCCACGGCCATGGCGCGAGCGGCGGCATCCTCCGCCCGGGCGCCTCTCTGGCGCATGGTCGGCTGGCTCGGCGCCTGGTCGGGATTCCTCATCGTGAGCTTCTACAGCGTCATTGCCGGATGGGCGCTCGCGTACGTGCTTCGGGCCGCCAGCGGCGCACTGAGTGGCGTCGGCGGGCAGCAGGCTGCCGCTCTGTTCGAAGACCTGCTGGCCTCGCCGTTCGCCCTGGCGCTCTGGCACACCGTCTTCATGGTCACCACGACCGTGGTCGTCGGCCGCGGCCTGAACCGCGGCATCGAGGCCGCGGTGCGCTTTCTCATGCCGGCGCTGTTCATCATGCTGGTGATCCTGACGCTGTATGCAATGGCGGCCGGCAGCCCCGGCGCTGCGTGGGCCTTCCTGTTCCGGTTCGAATCGACCGCGGTGGACGGCGCCGTGGTTCTCATGGCCATCGGCCAGGCGTTCTTCTCCATCGGCGTCTCCATGGGGCTGATGATGATGTACGGGGCGTATCTGCCGGCCGGCGTCTCCATCCCCGGCCACGCCGTCGTGATCGCCCTGGCGGACACCGCCGTGGCCCTCCTGGCGGGGCTCGCCATCTTCCCCCTCGTCTTCGCCCATGGCCTCGACCCCGCGGAAGGTCCCGGGCTCATCTTCGTCTCACTGCCCATCGCGTTCGGCAACATGCCGCTGGGTGCGATGTTCGGTGCCCTGTTCTTCCTGCTGCTGGTGTTCGCGGCCCTCACCTCCGCCATCGCCCTGATCCAACCGATGGTGGCGCGCGTTCAGGAGCATCCCGCCATCACGCCCGGAATCGGCGCCGCGCTCACCGGAACGGTTGCCTGGCTGCTGGGGCTCGCCAGCGTTCTCTCGTTCAACGTATGGTCCGAGGTCACGCCGCTCGGCTGGTTGCCGGCATTCGCGGGGAGCACCATCTATGATCTCCTCGACTACTTCACCGCCAACGTGATGATGCCCCTGGGCGGGCTGCTGATCGCGCTCTTCGCCGGCTGGTTCGCCAGCCGCCGGATGCTGACCGGCGAGCTGTCCGGGATGCCGCCCGTCCTGCTGGGCGCCTGGCGGTTTGCGGTGCGCGTGGTGGCGCCGGCGGGAATCGCTTTGGTTTTCGTCACCAACCTCATATAACCGCCCGCCCGCCGGGCAGGGTATGATCCCGGCCATGGATCCCGTTTCTCAGGCAGCGCTGGGCGCCGTGGTGGGTCACGTCGCCGGGTATCGGCGTCTCGGTCATCGCGCGGCCGTGGTGGGCGCTCTGGCCGGAGCGCTCCCGGATGTCGACGTGCTGTTCTCGGCGGGTGGCGACTATTTCGATCAGCTCGTCGCCCACCGCGGGATCACCCACTCGCTGTTCTTCGCCCCGGTGGCCGGTCCGCTGCTGGGGGCGCTGGTCTGGCGGCTGCAGCGCCGGTCCGTTGCACCGCCCGCCGGTGCGGGTTCATGGATGCTGGTGGTCACCCTGGCCCTCCTGTCGCACCCGCTGCTGGACTATCTCACGCCGTACGGCACGCAGCTTCTGCTGCCTTTCTCGCAGCAACGCTTCGCCGTCAACGCCATGCCCATCATCGACCCCGTGTATACCCTGGTTCTGCTGCTCGGCCTGGCTGTCGCCGTGACCGGCAGCACCGCCCGCAGGCGGCGCTCGGCTCCCTGGGTCGCTCTGGGCACGCTGCTGGTTTCCTGCGGCTACCTGGGCTACGGCGGGTATCAGAATCGTATCGCGGAGGAGCGGGCCGCGGCGCAGCTCGCGGCATCGGGCGTGGAAGAAGCCCGGGTAGCGGCGTTTCCCACCATCCTGCAGGTGCACTACCGCCGCGTGGTGGCCCGTACCCCGGATGAGGATCTCGTGGGCTTCGTCTCCACCTGGGCGCCTTGCCCCGTCGTCTGGACCCGGGCCCCCCGAGGCGAGCGCGGCCCCGCGGTGGCGTCTTTTCTCGCCACCCGCGAGGGCCGCATCTTCGATTGGTTCACCATGGGCTGGGCCCGCTACCGACTGGAGCCGGCGCCGCCGGGACAGCGCCTGCAGGTCACGGACCTTCGCTACGGGTTCACGACGGACCCCAATCGCAGCATCTTCAGCGTGAGCGCCGTGGTCGACCTTGCGGGAGAGGTCATCCAGCCCGTACGAGCCGGTCGCGCAGCCGCCGATGCCACCGCAGAGCGTCTGGCGCTGCTGTTCCAGGAGGCCTACGCGCCGGCGTGCGGGGCCGACGTCCCGTGACGGAAGAAACGCGCCCGGCCAGCGTGGCCGACGCCCTGCTCATCATCGGCAGCACCGTCACGCTGCTGGCGCTGTCCGTGGCCCTGTTCGGCAGCGACGCTTCGGGCGGGGCGAACCAGATCGCGCTGGTGATCGGAGCGGTGATCGCGGCGCTGGTGGCACTCAAGAACGGCCACGGCTGGGAAGCCGTGGAGCGGAACATCGTGGCCGGCATCGCGGTAGCCATGCCGGCGATCCTGATCCTGTTCGCCGTGGGCGCCCTGATCGGCGCATGGATGATCTCGGGCACCGTCCCCACCATGATCTACTACGGCTTGCTGCTCCTGGAGCCAGCGCTGTTCTTCCCTGCGGCCTGCCTGCTGTGCGCGGTGGTGGCGCTGGCCATCGGCAGCTCCTGGACGGTCGCCGGCACGGTCGGCGTGGCGCTGATCGGCGTGGCGGGCGCATTGGACCTGTCGCTGGCGATCACGGCCGGCGCGGTCATCTCCGGCGCCTACTTCGGCGACAAGATGTCGCCGCTTTCCGACACCACCAACCTCGCCCCCGCAGTCACCGGCACGGACCTGTTCAGCCACATCGGCCACATGGCCTGGACCACGGCGCCCGCATTCGTCGTAGCCCTGGCCGCCTTCGCCCTGGCCTCCTGGATACAGCCCGCGGGGACGCAGACGGTTGCCCTTGCCGAGACCCTGGCCCGCCTGGATTCCGAGTTCCGCATCGGCCCGCTCATGCTGCTTCCGGTGGCGCTGGTGATCTATCTGGCCGCGCGCCGGACTCCGGCCGTAGCCGTGATTCTCGCAGGCACCGGGCTTGCTGCGGTCATGGCGCTGCTGTTCCAGCAGCCGGTGCTCCGGGCGTTCGCGGAATCCCCGGAGCGCCACGCGGCCATAACGTTCGTCAAAGGCATCTGGGAGGTCCTTTTCGACGGCTACCGGGCCAGCACCGGGGACAGCGACCTCGATGCTCTGCTCTCCCGCGGCGGCATGAGCTCCATGCTCACCACCGTGTGGCTGATCATCGCCGCCATGAGCTTCGGCTCGGCCGCGGAGCGCGCCGGCGTTCTCGACCGGGTACTGCGGGGTCTGCTGGGCCTCGCCCGGGGAACCGGGGGACTGGTGAGTGCCACGCTGGGCACCGGCGTGGGGATCAATGCGCTGGCGTCGGATCAATACATGTCCATCGTGCTGACGGGCCGCATGTTCGGCCCCGAGTACCGCGCCCGCGGCCTCGACCCGAAAAACCTCTCCCGGGCGCTGGAGGACTCCGCCACCATCACCTCCCCCCTGGTGCCCTGGAACACCTGCGGCGCCTACATGGCCGCCGCCCTCGGCGTGCCGACCCTGGCCTATCTGCCGTTCTGCTTTTTCAACCTGTTGACGCCGCTGGTATCGGCCGCGTTCGGGTTCACCGGCTTCACTATGACGCCCACGCCGCAAACGGCCGCGGGAGCGCCGGCGGCTACGACACCTCGGCCGGATGCATCATCGTCCAGCGCAGAATATCGCCCGCGCGGATGATGCCCACCACCTCGCTGCCGCGCACCACCACCACCGGCTCGTCGCCGATGCCCCCGAGCTGGCGGAGCGCCGTGCTCGCCATCTCGTCGGCGCTCAGGGTACCCCGCGCCTCCAGCGGCGTGAGCAGCTCGCGGACCGTCTTCGCGGGACGCTCTCCGGGGGGGACCCGGCTCACGTCGGTGAGGGTGACGGTACCCAGGAACGCGTCGCCGTGGCGCACCGGCCACAGGTGCTGATTGCTGCGCAGCAGATACTCCTCGACGAACTGCTCCACGGTGATGTCCGCCGGCACGGTCTCGAACCGGGTCCGCATGACATCCTCGACCCGCACGGAGCGGAGGCTGCGGTCCGTGAGCATCTGGCTGTAGCTGGCCCGGGCGATGTGGGTGAGAAACCAGCCGATGAGGATCAGCCACAGCCCGCCGAGATTGCCCCAGGCGATGATGTTCCAGAATCCGAAGCCCATGAGCAGCCAGCCGACGCCCCGGCCCGCGTTCGACGCCATGCGGGTCGCCAGCACGGGGTCGCCGGTGTACCACCACACGAGTGCCCGGAAGACGCGGCCGCCATCCAGGGGAAAGCCCGGCACCAGGTTGAACACGGCCAGCAGAATGTTCACCGACCCCAGCCAGATGCTGGCGGTCACCACCGGCGACAGCTCGGATACCGCACCCTGGGGATCCTCGGCCAGCCGCGTCATGAGCGCCTCGCCCATCATGGAGCTGGCGATGAAGCTGAACATCACCCCGAGGGCGGCGCTCATCAGCGGCCCCACCACGGCAATGGCAAACTCCTCCTTGGGCGTTCGCGCCTCGGCCTCGATCTCGGCCATGCCCCCGAACAGGAACAGCGTGATGCGCGGCACCCGGATCCCGTAACGTTTCGCCATGAGCGAGTGCGACATCTCGTGGGCGAGCAGCGAGACGAAGAAAATGACGCCGGCGGACAGGGCCGTCAGCCACGTGGTGGCCCCGGACCAGTCGGGGTGCCACTGCGGAAACAGCCCGGCACCGAGGCTATAGACGATCAGGCCGAAGATAATGAGCACGCTCCAGTCGAGCCGGATCTCGATATCGAAGATGCTGAACAAGCGGAGGCCGGAGCGCTCCGCACCGCCCATCTTGACGTCCGTCATGTCGTGGCGCCTTTGTCGATCACGGGGAGATTTCGAGAATAACCGGCTCGCGGCCGAGGCGAAACGGGGTTGCGCAAGCGCCGCATCATTCCATCGCGTTCAGACGCAGCGCTTCGCGCAGCCCTACCAGGATCAGATCCGGAACCACGACGTCGAACAGCTCCTCGGAGTCGAACAGGTGAGAGAACCCGCCCGTGCCGATGACCACCGGGGTCTCACCGTCGAACGCCTCGTCGCTCATGCGCCGCACCAGCTCCTTCACCATGCCGACGTTGCTCCAGTAGATGCCGTTCTGAATGCTTTCCACGGTGCTGCGGCCGATGGCGTTGGCGGCGGGGACGATCTCCACCGAAGGCAGCTTGGCGGTTTTCTCCACCAGCGCCTCCAGGGCGAGCCGAATCCCGGGCAGGATGTTGCCGCCGAGGAACTCGCCGGCACGGCTGATGGCGGTGAGCGTGGTCGCGGTTCCGAAATCCACCACGATCAGGTTGCGATCCGGATAGAGCGTGCGGGCGCCGATGGCATCGGCGATGCGATCCGCCCCCACTTCCTTGGGGTCTTTGTAGAGGATCTTGAGGCCGGTGCGCGCTCCGGGCTGCAACACCATGGGCTCCAGATGAAAGTACTTCTGGCAGCACGAGCGCAGCGAATGCAGCATGTCCGGGACCACGGAGCTCACCGCGATCTGCTCGACCCGGCCGGGATCCATGCCGTTTTCGCGCAGCGCCGCCAGCAGGAACACACCGAGCTCGTCGGAGGAAGCGCGCGCGGCGCTGGTCCGCCGGAACTGGGTGACCAGCCGGTCCCCGGAGAAAACGCCGCAATAGAGCTGGCTGTTGCCAACATCGAGGCACAGGATCATGCGTGTGTCTCCCGCTCGTGCGCCTGCGGCGCCGGCACGTTGTCGATGAGCCGCACGTCGCCGTCGCGGCCCGCCACGATTACGGCGCCGAACCGACGCCCCCGGCGTGTCTCCACGTAATCCACCTCGAACCCGGCATGGGTCAGCCGCGCGCGCACCTCGGCATCGTCGACGGGTGTGCGCAGCAGGGCGTAGAACTGCGGCGCCAGTGCCCGCCCCTGGGCGCCGAGGCGCGCGTTTCTCGAGCTCATGGCCAGTCCGTCCGCCTCCCGCACCGTGGCGCAGGGGACGATCTCGACGTCCAGGAAGAACGCTTCCACCATGCCGCGAATCAGCTCGTATTGCTGATAGTCCTTCTCGCCGAAGTAGGCGCGATGAGGCCGCACCAGGTTCAGCAGCTTCATCACCACGGTGAGCACGCCGGTGAAATGTCCCGGGCGATGGGCGCCGCATAGCGCCGTGCTCAACTCGTGCTCTTCCACCCGATAGCGAAAATCGTCTGGATACAGGTCCTGATAACGGGGGGTCACCACCGCGTCCGCGCCCAGGCTCCGGGCCAGCTCGAGATCCGCTTCCAGGGTACGAGGATAGCCCGCCAGATCGTGCGCATTGTCGAATTGGGTAGGGTTGAGATACACGGAAACCACGGTGACGTCGCATTCGGCAATACTGCGCTCGATCAGCGCGGCGTGCCCCGCGTGCAGCGCGCCCATGGTCGGCACGAACCCCACCCGTCCGGCCATCGCGCCACGGGCCGTGCGCCACTGCTCGAGATCCTCGAAGGTTCTCATCCGTAGGATTCTTCGCGACTCGGAAAGGCCCCGCTCTGCACGTCGTCGTGATAACGGTTCACCGCAGCGCGAATGGCGTCGTAACTGTCGGCATAGTGCCGCAGAAACCGCGGCTTGAATCCGGGATTGGTTCCGAGCATGTCCTGGAGGACCAGCACCTGCCCGTCAGTGCGCGCACCTGCGCCGATGCCGATGGTGGGCACGGGTATCGTGGTGCTGATGCAATGCGCGAGCTTGGTCGGCACGCATTCCAGCACCAGCGCGAAGCAACCCACCTGTGCCAGACGCCGGGCCGATTCGGTGAGCGCGCGGGACGCTTCCTCGCCCCGCCCCTGGACCTTGTGCCCGCCGAACCCGTGCACCGATTGGGGCGTGAGGCCTAGATGCCCCATCACGGGCACGCCGGACTCGACGATATGGGAAATGATCTCGAGCTGCCCGGCTTCCCCCTCGATCTTCACGGCGTTGGCGCCGGACTGCATGAGGGCCTGAACGGCATCCATGGCGGGCTCGAGCCCTTTGCGCATGCTGAGAAACGGCATGTCCGCGACGATGAACTTGTTCGGCGCGCCGCGCCGCACCGCGCGCGTGTGCAGGGCCATCAGCTCCACGTCGGCGTACACGGTGGAATCGAAGCCGTGCATGACCATGGCGAGGCTGTCGCCGACCAGCAGGCAATCCACGTCCGTGTCGTTGAGAACCTGAGCCGACCAGAAATCGTAACAGGTGACCATCGAAATCTTTCGGTCACTGCCCTTCATGCCGGTGAAATCCAGCACACTCAACTGCTTTCCCATGGGAACATCCTCCATGGGCAGTGGGCTCGATGGGGCTGGTTCAGCCAGCGCCCTCGGCCGGCTGTCCAAGCGCGGGCGCGCTGTTCAGTCGCGTTCCGGTACCTGTCCAACCACCGGGATCAAGTCCGCCTGCCTCGCTCACTCATCGTCGATCTGGCGCCATGCGGTCTGCCTCGTGTACCGATGCCAGCCGCACGGCGAACGCTACGATAATGACAGGCGGATGTCCAATATCAGCTTTCAGCAGTCGGCTTTCGGTATTCAGCCGGAGGGCCCTTCAGTATGCAACGGTGAGACTCTGCACCCGACGCGTGACGGGGGCGGCGCGGAAGCCCCCCGGCTGCCAGCTGATCGCTGAAAGGTGGCCGCTAGAACTCCGTGCCCACCCACTGCCGCCACAGTTCGCGGGCGCGGCTGCTGTCCGGCGCGAAGCCGAGCACTTCCTCCAGCGTATTGCGCGCTTCGTAGTCGAGGCCCGCCTCGTGCGCCTGAACCGCGGCTTCCACCAGCCGTGTCGAGCATTCCTCGAGCATCGCCAGCGCCACCGGATGCTCCGGATGCTCGCTCAGCACCTCCTGCAGCACGGCCACCGCGTTCGAGCCGGGGGGGTATGTCAGGCGCCCCTGCTCGAGCAACGTCCGCGCCCGATCCAGACGCGGATCGGCGGGCGCCGTCATGGCCGCAGGCGCTTTTTCAGCGGGCGCAGCGCGGGAAGGTGCCGCCATCGCGTCGAGCCGGGCACGAACCGGGGGCACGACGATCTCCCCCACCACCTCCGGCGCTGCCGGCGGCGCTCCCGTTTGCCCGGAACCCGCCGCTTCCGAGGAAGCGGCCGCTTCCGGAGAAGCGGCCGCAGAACCTTCCGCGCCGGCGGAAGCTTCCTCCATCGAGTCCACGCCCGCGCTCGATCCGGCAACGAACGCCCCGGCGGCCGCCACCGCTTCATCCGCCGCAGTCTGCAGCCGCGACATCAGCGGGTGCTCGGGATACCGGACCAGAGCCACGGCGAGGGCCACCACAACCCCGGCCAGCGCGAACAGCCAGGCCGGAGCGCGCGATCGGCGCGGATGACGGGGGCGGCGCCGAGCTCGCGGACGCGGTGGCGTCACCCGGCGATCCGTCCGGGGTGACGACTCCGACCGGGGCGGTTCGGTTGAAGATTCCGGCTCGGCGCTCGGCTCCGGCAGCAGGTCACGGGAGGAGGGCCGAGCCCGCGCCCCCGTCGCCGGGGCGCCTCGGGGTCGCGCCAGGTCTCCGGTGGCAGCCGCCCGCGACGCCCGGGCGGCCAGATCCTCCACCCTGGCAGCCCAGTCGCCCGCGGGTCCCCCGACGTCCGCGGACGTCGCGACGTCCGCGGGCGTCGCGGCGGGCTGCATCGCCGCAGCCGGTTCGCTCGCATGGCCGCCGGTCCCGGTATCGACGGTCTTCGCCGCCTCGCCGGCGCTCACCCGCACCTCGGGGCCGTCGCGCCGGGGCACGGCGAAGTCCCGACTCACGTAGAGGGTGTTGTTGGGCAGTATCAGCCGCAGACCGCTGTACACGGGTTGCCGGTCGACGCGCTCGCCGTCGAGCTCCATCACGTGCCGGCCACTCACCAAGCCCACGAAGGGCTGGCAATCGTCGCCGAGATCGAACTCGATCCAGCGCCGCTCCCGCGCCGGATCGTTCAGTGTGAGATCCCCCGCGTCGGTCTCGCCTAGCTGCAGCCCCGGGGTCACGCGCAGCGCCGATTCCCCATCGTCGCTCACCACGTACCATTCCGCGGCCGCCAACGGGTCCGCCTTGTGCGGCTGCATCTGCTGCTTGCGGCTCATGAGCGACATAAGACCATGATCATGGGGTTCCTGCACCCCGGCTTGTCATTGACGCGGAGCAAGTCACGGTGGGGCGCGTCCGGCGCGCGGGAATGCAGTCGCCGCGGCGAATGGATTAACATGCTTCCCGAGCTCACCGAGGAGTGCCCCATGGCTGACCAGACGTATCACCATTTCATCGCGGGCCGGACGGAGTCCGGTGAGAGCGGCCGCTATTCGGACGTGTTCAATCCGTCGCTGGGCGCGGTAAAGGCACGGGT